>NZ_JBSFMT010000009.1:0-210181 GCF_053599695.1 Streptomyces sp. NPDC000878
GCCGATCCGGGGCGCGACGAAGCACAACCTCCAGGGCGTCGACGTGGACATCCCGCTCGGGGCTGAGTTAGTCAGCCCGTCCGGCGTTTGAGGACAAAAGGGGTCTGGAGGCGCAGCCCCCGGAATACGCTGCTCAAGCCCAGCGCTAGCGTCCCGCCTCCTTCGACACCAACGCCACCGCCTCGTCCACGTCGTCCGTGATGTGGAACAGCATCAGGTCCTTCTCCGATGCCTTGCCCTGGGCGATCAGTGTGTTCGTGAGCCAGTCGATCAGCCCGCCCCAGTACTCGCTCCCGAACAGAACGATCGGGAAGCGCGTCACCTTCTGCGTCTGGACCAGGGTCAGCGCCTCGAAGAGTTCGTCGAGCGTGCCGAGGCCGCCGGGCAGGACCACGAAGCCCTGTGCGTACTTCACGAACATCATCTTGCGGACGAAGAAGTAGCGGAAGTTCAGGCCGATGTCGACGTACTGGTTGAGCCCCTGCTCGAAGGGCAGCTCGATCCCCAGCCCCACCGAGACGCCCTTCGCCTCGCACGCCCCCTTGTTCGCCGCCTCCATCGCCCCCGGGCCACCGCCCGTGATCACCGCGAACCCGGCCTCCACCAGACCCCGGCCGAGGCGAACGCCCGCCTCGTACTCCGGTGAGTCCGCCTTCGTACGCGCCGAGCCGAACACACTGATCGCGGGCGGGAGTTCGGCAAGCGTGCCGAAGCCCTCGATGAACTCCGACTGGATGCGCAGCACCCGCCAGGGGTCCGTGTGGACCCAGTCGGAGGGACCGCCCGCGTCGAGGAGACGCTGGTCGGTGGTGCTCGCCTGGACCTGCCCGCGCCTGCGCAGCACCGGTCCGAGCCGCTGCTCCTCCGGTGGCTGCTTGCTGCCCTCGGGGTTGCCGGTAGCCATGGCCGCTCCCTTCCTCCGCTTGCTGTCGTTCCACCTCAGCGTAGATCTCCGCCGGTTACGGACGGGGGACGTAAGCATGTCCGCCATGAAGCGCCGCCCCGGCCCCCACCCCGTACCCCGCCCGTACCCCTGTCGGGTCAGGACGTCAGCCAGGCCCTGAGCCGTTCCTCGCCCGCCAGGATCTTTCCGGTTTCCACCCGTTCATCCCGCTTGTGCGCCAAGTGCGGGTTCCCGGGGCCGTAGTTGACGGCCGGGATGCCGAGCGCGCTGAAGCGCGACACGTCCGTCCAGCCGTACTTGGGCTGCGGGGTGCCGCCCACCGCCTCGATGAAGGCCGCCGCCGCAGGGTGCGAGAGACCCGGCAGGGCCGCGCCGCTGTGGTCGTCCACCACGAACTCGGTCACTCCGCAGTCCGCGAAGACCTCCCGTACGTGCGCCAGCGCCTCCTCCTCCGAACGGTCCGGCGCGTAGCGGAAGTTGACCGTCACCACGCACTCGTCGGGGATCACGTTGCCCGCCACCCCGCCCCCGATCCGGACCGCGTTCAGCCCCTCCCGGTACTCCAGGCCGTCGATCACCGGGTAACGCGGCTGGTACGAGGCCAGCTTGGCCAGGATCGGGGCCGCCGCGTGGATCGCGTTGGAGCCCATCCAGCTGCGCGCGGAGTGGGCGCGCTCACCCGACGTCTTCAGCAGCACCCTCAGCGTGCCCTGGCAGCCGCCCTCCACCTGGCCGTCGGACGGCTCAAGGAGCACCGCGAAGTCGCCCTCCAGCCACTCCGGATGGGCCTCGGCGACATGCCGGAGGCCGTTCAGCTCGGCCGCGACCTCTTCCTGGTCGTAGAAGACAAATGTCAGGTCCCTGTTCGGGGCCGGCACCGTGGCCGCGATCCGCAGCTGCACCGCGACCCCCGACTTCATGTCACAGGTCCCGCAGCCCCACAGGACCCCGTCCTCGTCCAGCCGCGACGGGACGTTGTCGGCGATCGGCACCGTGTCGATGTGGCCGGCCAGGATCACGCGTTCCGCGCGGCCCAGGTTCGTCCGCGCGACGACGTTGTTGCCGTACCGCTCGACCGTGAGGTGCGGGAGGCCGCGCAGGGCGGTCTCGATCGCGTCCGCGAGGGGCTTCTCGCTGCCGCTCTCCGAGGGGAAGTCGACGAGCCACGCGGTCAGGCGAGCGGCGTCCAACGTGAGGTCAAGCGGTGTATCGGCCATGCCGACGACCCTAACGCGCCGCCCGACCACGCCACCGCACAGGACGTACACATGCACCGGGCCGCCCTTTTACTCCCTTCCGACCACCCTCCTACCTCTCTCCGACCACCCTCCTCACCGAACACGGAAACCACGGACCCTACTCTCCAGTACCTTGGACGGATGCCGGAGCAGTCCCCCAACCGCAAGCGTCGTGGCCGCCTCCTCCGTCGCGGGGCGTCCTTCCTGGTCCTGCTCGCCGTCGCGGGCTATCTCGCGGTGCAGTACGTCGCCGGCGGGACCGGAGATCCGGCCTGCGAGGTCGTCTCGGCCGACGGCGGCGGAACCGCGTACGAGTTCACCCCCGAGCAGGCGGTCAACGCGGCGACGATCACCGCGGTCGGTACCGCGCGCGGGCTGCCCGAACGGGCCGTCGCCATCGCGCTGGCGACCGCCCTCCAGGAGTCGGGGCTGCGCAACATCACCCATGGCGACCGGGATTCACTGGGTCTGTTCCAGCAACGGCCCTCGCAGGGCTGGGGCACCGAGAAGGAGATCCTGGACCCGACCTACTCGGCGGGTGAGTTCTACGACCATCTCCTCAAGGTCTCCGGCTATGAGCGCCTCCCCCTCACCGTGGCCGCACAGCGCGTGCAGCGCAGCGGCTACCCGGAGGCGTACGCGAAGCACGAGCCGGACGCCACGCTGCTGGCGGCGGCCCTGACCGGGCATGCGGCGGCGACCCTGACCTGCGAGGGCCGCCCGGGCACCACCCCGACCGGCGGCCCGGACGCCGTACGGGCGGCGCTCGTACGGGACTTCGGCCGCGATGTGCTCACCGTGGCCGCCGCGGAGGTGGGCCGCAAGGCCGCCGCCACCCCCACGCCCTCCCCCACCCCCGACGCCACCGTGACGCTTCCGGTGCCCTCGGACACCGACACCGCCGCCGGGACGACGGCCCTGCAGCGCGGCTGGCAGCTGGCGCACTGGGCGGTGGCCAACGCCTCCGCGCTGCACATCGAGAACGTCACGTACGCGGGACGCCGCTGGACGGCCGGCAACACCGACAGCGAGTGGCGGCCGACGGGCACACGGGCGAGCACGGACGTGGTCCGGATCGTCACCGCGCAGTAGTACGGGCAGGAGTACGGCGAGTCCCTCGTACGGGTTACTCCTGCCAGGTCCCGGCGGGAGTCCGCCCGGGTTTTCGCCGAGTCACTCCCACATCCGCCCGCTGTCCGTCACAACCCTTGCGAACAAAGGGCTGTAACGCGCCGCAAGGATTCACCCGACTTTCGGACCGGGTGGCCTTTGCCCGTTTTTATCCGCAGGCGATAATGCGACGCATTGCCAACTCTTTACATTCGGGCGCCGCAACCTTCAGGGGCCTTCGAGCGGTAGTCACTGCGTCCGAGTCCGGACGATCAACAGTCAACCGACACTCAGGAGCAACATGTCCCTCCCCCTGACCCGCCGGATCGCCCGTGCAGCGCTGCTCGTCGCAGCGGGAGCGGCAGCCGGGGTCGGTGCGGCCGGTTCCGCCAGCGCGGCGCCCGCCGGGCTGCCGGCCACCCCGAGCCTCGGCGGTCTGACCGCCCTGGACACGGCGAACGTCGACGCGGTCACGAAGGCCGTGCCGACGACGGCCGGCGGTGACGTCCTCGGCGACACCGCGAAGACCGCGACGAAGGGCGGCCTGCCGACGGACGCGCTCCCGACGAAGGGTCTGCCGGGCGCCGGCCAGCTGCCCCTGCAGGGCCTGCCGCTGGGCTGACCCGAACGCGGTGACCAGGTGATGGCGGAGGGGCCCGGGGATCTTCCCCGGGCCCCTCCGTCGTACGACGTCCTGGACGGCTTACAGGCGGGCGACCGCCGCCGCCACCCGCTCGTCCGTCGCCGTCAGGGCCACACGGACGAACGTCTCGCCCGCCGTGCCGTAGAAGTCGCCCGGCGCGACCAGGATGCCCAGGTCGGCGAGGTGGGCGACGGTGTCCCAGCAGGACTCCTCGCGGGTGGCCCACAGGTAGAGGCTGGCCTCGCTGTGCTCGATGCGGAAGCCGTGGCGGACCAGGGCCTCGCGCAGGGCCGTACGCCGGGCCACGTACCGTTCACGCTGCTCGCGCACGTGGGTGTCGTCACCGAGGGCGGCCACGACCGCCGCCTGGGTGGGCGCCGAGGTCATCATGCCGCCGTGCTTGCGGATCTGGAGGAGCGGGCCCAGGACCTCCGGGTCACCGGCGAGGAACGCCGCCCGGTATCCGGCGAGGTTGGAGCGCTTGGAGAGGGAGTGGACGGACACGATCCCCTCGTACGAGCCGCCGCACACGTCCGGGTGCAGTACGGAGACCGGGTCGGCCTCCCAGCCCAGCTCGATGTAGCACTCGTCGGAGAAGATCAGCACGCCGTGCTCGCGGGCCCAGGCGACCGTCCGGGTCAGCTCCTCCTTGCTCAGCACCCGGCCCGTGGGGTTGGAGGGCGAGTTGAGCCAGAGGAGCTTGAGGTCGGTCGGGTCCAGGTCGGTCGGGTCGTCGTAGACGACATACTCCGCTCGGGCCAGGCGGGCGCCCACCTCGTACGTCGGGTACGCGAGGCGCGGGTACGCGACCTTGTCGCCGGGGCCCAGGCCCAGCTGGGTCGGGAGCCAGGCGACCAGTTCCTTGGAGCCGACGATCGGCAGGACGTGGCGGTGGGTGATGTCCCGGGCGCCGAGGCGCCGCTCGACCCAGCCGGTGAGCGCGTCACGCAGCTCGGGCGTGCCCCAGACGGTCGGATAGCCCGGCGAGTCGGCCGCCGCGACCAGCGCTTTCTGGATCAGCTCGGGAACCGGGTCGACCGGCGTGCCGACCGACAGGTCGACGATGCCGTCCGGGTGCGCGGCAGCCGTCGTCTTGTACGGCTCCAGCTTGTCCCAGGGGAAGGTGGGGAGGCGGTCGGAGACTGCGGAGGACACGGTTTCTGGCTCACTTTCGTACGTACGGCAAACGCCTCGGTCCCGTACGGCGATCACGGTCAAGGTGATCAGGGCGTACGGGACCGAGGCGGCGCGGGCTCTGCGGGCCGCCGTCAGCCGTTCTGCGGCGGCAGCGCGGCGATGAAGGAGTGATCGCGCTCGATCAGCCCCAGTTTGCTGGCGCCGCCGGGCGAGCCGAGTTCGTCGAAGAACTCGACGTTCGCCTTGTAGTAGTCCTTCCACTCCTCCGGAGTGTCGTCCTCGTAGAAGATCGCCTCGACCGGGCAAACCGGCTCACAGGCTCCGCAGTCGACGCATTCGTCCGGGTGGATGTACAAGGACCGGGAGCCCTCGTAGATGCAGTCGACCGGGCACTCCTCGATGCACGCCTTGTCCTTGACGTCGACACAAGGCTGCGCGATGACGTAGGTCACGCTGTCGTTCCTCCTCGATAGGGCGCTGGCGAGCCGTCTTCAGGCTCCGCCACCTGGCGCGCGGGAGCGCGGCGTCGTCGATGCCCGCATCTAGTATCTCCGTTCCCGGGCATGATCCATACAGGAGGGGTGAACTGACCTGTGGAAATCTCTGCCGCTGGCCGTCTCGAGGTCCGTATCACCGCTGCTGACGTGGGCAAACGTGTATCCGTTCGACGGCTGAACGAAGAAGCCCCCGAAAGGGAGAAGTTCACCGACACGGTGGGTGTTCTCACATCATGGGACGAAGAGGCCGGTGTGCTCCTGATCACACGGCGCGACGGCGAGCGCGTCCGGGTCGCGGCAGCGTCCCTGGTCGCGGGCAAGGTGGTCCCGGCGGCCCCCGCCCGCCGTCGCGGTCCCGCCGCCTCGTACAAGGAGCTGGCGCGGGTCTCCGCACGGTTCTGGCAGCCGGTGGAGAGCGAGCGGCTGGGTGAGTGGGAGCTGCGGGCGGCTTCCGGGTTCACGCGGCGGGCGAATTCCGTGCTGCCGCTCGGCGACCCGGGCGTGCCGCTCGACGAGGCGCTGACCGTCGTACGCCGCTGGTACGCCGAGCGCGGCCTGCCCGCGTACGTCCAGACAGCGACCGGCGCCGAGGGTACGCAGGAGCTGCTGTGCGCGGAGCTGGAGGAGCGCGGGTGGACGCGTGAGGTGACGGCCGAGCTGTGGGTCGGAGGGCTGGCGCCGGTCGCCGATCAGGGGGATCCGGCCCGGGTGGTGCTGTCCCGGGAGGCCGATGAGGCGTGGCTCTCGCGGTATCAGCGCAAGGGGGTGAGCGAGGTGGCGCTTGCGGTGCTCGGGAGCGGGCCGTCGGTGTGGTTCGCGACCGTGCCCGGGGGTGAGGGCGAGCCTCCCGCCGCCATCGGGCGGTGTGTCGTGGACGGGCGGTGGGCCGGGTTCGGGGCTGTCGAGGTGGACCCCGGCCGGCGGCGGCAGGGGCTGGCCACGGCTGTCATGGCCGCGTTGGCCGGGCGGGCGCTGGAGGAGGGGGCGTCGGCCGCCTGGCTCCAGGTGGAGGCGGACAACTCGGGGGCGCGGGCGCTGTACGCGAGGATGGGATTCGGAGCGCATCACTCCTACCATCACTATCGATCGGTGTGAGAGGGCACGGGCCTGGTATGCGTTTCCCTCATCCTCCGCCGTATCCTCCGGGACCCGAACGGTCCACCGAGCTGCGCAGGCTCTTCGCCGACGAGGCCCGGTCCGAGCGGCCCGATCTGACGACGCTGTGCCTGCTGATGGGCGCGGTCGCGGACCGGGCGCTGGACGAGGCCGGCGTCGACGCCGTCCAGATGGAACTCGACCGGCTGGCCGGGCAGTTGCCGTTCCGGCCGGGCGGGCCGCGCTCCTGGGCGACGGCGCTGCACGAGCTGTTGGGCGAGCGTCTCGGCTTCCGGGGCAGCCCGGCCGACTATCAGCGGCTGGAGTCCTCGCTGCTGCACGAAGTGCTGGTACGGCGGCGGGGGTTGCCGATTCTGCTGTCCGTGCTGTGGATGGAGGTCGCGCGGCGGGCGGGGGCGCCGGTGTACGGGGTGGCTCTGCCCGGGCACTTCGTCGTGGGGTTCGGGCCCGTCGACCAGCAGGTGCTGGCCGATCCCTTCGACGGGGGGCGGGTGTTGAGCGGGGGTGACGCGGAGTTGCTGGTGGCCGGGGCGACCGGGGAGGCGTTGGATCCTTCGATGCTGGTGCCGGCGGATCCGTTGGATGTGGTGTTGCGGGTGCTGAACAATGTGCGGGCGTGGGGGGCGGCGCGGCCGGAGCGGTCGGAAGTGTCTTTGTGGGCGGTGGAGTTGGCGCTGCTGTTGCCTTCTCATCCGGCTCGGTTGCGGTACGAGCGGGCTCAGTTGTTGGTGGGGCGGGGGGAGTTCCTGGTGGGGGCTGCTGAGTTGGAGGGGTACGCGGAGGTTGTTGCGGCGGTTGACCTGCCGGCGGCTGAGCGGATGCGGGGGCAGGCTCGGGCTGCCCGGGCCCGGTTGAACTGAGGTTGGGTTGTCGTTCGGCCGCGGGTGCGTTGTGGCTGGTCGCGCAGTTCCCCGCGCCCCTATCGGGTCGCCTCAGCTTCCAACGCAGGCCGCGGGCAACCCACCTAGGGGCGCGGGGAACTGCGCGACAAGCCCCCACCGGGCCCGCAGCGGTCCTCGAAGCTCAGCCACCCCCTACAGCCAGCCCTTCTCCCTCGCGATCCGTACCGCCTCCGCCCGATTCCGGGCCGTCAGTTTCTGGATGGCCGTGGAGAGGTAGTTGCGGACCGTCCCCTGGGACAGATGCAGAGTCGCCGCCAGCTCGGCGTTCGTCGCGCCGTTCGCTGCCGCGCGCAGCACCTCGCGTTCGCGGTCCGTCAGCGGATTGGCGCCGTCCGCCAGGGCCGCTGCCGCCAAGGTGGGGTCGATGACGCGCTCCCCCACCAGCACCTTGCGTACCGCTTCCGCGAGTTGGGCGGCCGGGGCGTCCTTGACCAGGAAGGCGTCGGCGCCGGATTCCATGGCGGCGCGGAGGTAACCGGGGCGGCCGAAGGTCGTGAGGATGACCAGCTTCAGGGCCGGGAACTCCCTGTGGAGCAGGGCCGCCGCCTCGATGCCCGTGGCGCCCGGCATCTCGATGTCCAGGAGGGCCACGTCCAGGTCGGCGTGGGTGCGGGCGGCCTCCAACACCTCGTCGCCGCGTGCCACTTGGGCGACGACCTCGATGTCGGGCTCCAGGCCGAGCAGCGCGGCCAGCGCCTCACGGACCATCGACTGGTCCTCCGCCAACAGGACCTTGATCATGCGGCTCATGGACCGGATCCTACGTCCGAGGAAGGGGGCGACGGGTTCGCCGGCACCCTTGCGACCAGGCGGAAGCCCTGTCTCGTACGGCCCGCCTCCAGGGAGCCGCCCGTCTTCTCCAGGCGCTCCGTCAAGCCGGTGAGGCCGTTGCCGGGAGTTCCCCCCGAGCCCTCGCCCGTGCCGTCGTCCTCGACCGACAGTTCGAGGACCGGGCCCTCCAGGGTCTGCCTGCTCAGCACCTCCACCGTGCAGCGCCGGGCCCCGCTGTGCCGTACGACGTTCGTCACCGCCTCGCGCAGCGCCCAGGCGAGGGCGGACTCCGCCTCCTCGGCGATGTCGGTCGGCGTGGCGGTCGTCGGCAGGTCCGCCGTGATGCCCGCCGCCGTCAACGCGACCTTCGCGCCCGCCAGTTCACCGGCAAGCCGGGGACGCCGGTAGCCGCTCACCGCCTCGCGTACGTCCACCAGGGCCTGGCGGCTCACCTGCTCGATGTCGGCCACCTGGAGGGCCGCCTTCTCGGGGTGGGCGGGGAGCATCCGGCCCGCCAGCTCGCTCTTGAGAGTGATCAACGACAACGAATGCCCGAGCAGATCATGCAGATCCCTCGCCAGGCGCAGCCGTTCCTCGTTCGCCGCCAGCTGGGCAACCGTGGCCCGGGCCTCACGCAACTCGATCGTCGTACGCACGAGTTGTCGTACGCCTGCCATGGCGGCGCCGCCGAGCAGGGCCGGGACGAGGAGTCCGGCCAGATAGGAGTGGCCGCCGGGCACCGCCAGCGCGACCGTCGTCATCAGGGCCGACGTGGCCACGATCGCCCAGCGGGCCATGCGCGTCGGCAGGGCGGCGCCGGACGCGGTGGACACGTACACGAACAGGACGAGCCACTCGCGGCCCAGGGTGAGCGCCAGGACGGTCGACTGGGCCGCGAGGACCGCCAGGGAGCCCGCCACCAGGCGGGTCGTCTCACCGCGGCCCGTGCGGAAGACCAGGGCCCAGTACCAGGCGACGAAAGCCACCAGGCCCAGCCAGCCGAGGAACCGTACGCCCGTGCTGTGGCCGCCGTGCAGGAGGTCGCTGACCGGTGCGCTCAGGTAGACGAGCCAGATGCCGATCCACAGGGACTTCACCGCCCGCTGTCTGCGGGTGGTCGGGCGCTGCCCGATGCCGACGCTGCTCACGCCTTCAGCGTGTCCTTCCGGTACAGCCAGGCCGCGCCGCCCGCGAAGAGGACGAACGAGACGGCCAGGATCGCCACGTCCTTCGCCTGCGGGGCGTTGCCCAGCTCTATGGACTGTCCGAGCGCAGCGTACGCGTGCGTGGGCAGCCACTTCGCGATGTCCTGCAGCCAGTCGGGGAAGCTCGTCGTCGGCATCCAGAGGCCGCCGAGCATGGACAGGCCGAAGTAGACGATCATCGTGATCGGACGGACCGCGTCCCCGCTCGCCAGATAGCCGAGGGCGACTCCCAGGGCCGCGAAGACCAGGCTGCCCGCCCAGATCGTCCCGGTGAGCGCCAGCCACTGCCAGGCGTCCAGGTGGACGTCCTTCACCGCCGCCGCGACGACGAAGACGATCACGATCGACGGGAGGCTGATCACGGCCGCGCTCGCCGTCTTGGCGAGGACATAGCCGCGGCCGGGGAGGGTGGTCAGGCGCAGCTGCCTCACCCAGCCGCTCTCCCGTTCCTTGGCGATGCGCTCGCTGTTGCCCATCAGGACGGCCGTCAGGGCGCCGAAGGAGGCCATGGCGACCATGTAGAAGGTCGGGAGGGTCAGTTCCGTGCCGGTCACTTTTGTGGTGCTGTCCGCGCTGCCCGCGATCAGGAGGAACAGCGCCGACGGGTAGATCACCGAGAAGAAGAGGAACTTGCGGTTGCGCAGGGCCCGGGTGATTTCGAGGCGGATCAGGTCGTTCATGAGGTGTGTGCCTCCTCGGCTGCGGCGGTGAGGGTGACGAACGCCTGCTCAAGGCCCAGGCCGGCCACTTCGAGGTTGCGGGGGTAGAGACCGAGGCCGTACAGGGCGTGGACGGTCGCGTCGGCGTCGGCGGACTGGATGCGGACTGTCTGGCCGGAGATGTCGATCGATGTCAGGAAGGGCAGGGTTCGCAGTACCGCCTCTTCCGCCACGGCCTCCAGGTCGAAGGAGATCCGGCGCGCTCCTGCCTTCGCCTTGATCTCGGCGGCCGTGCCGTCGGCCAGGAGGCGGCCCCGGTGCAGGACGAGGACGCGGTCGGCTATCGCGTCCGCCTCCTCCAGGTAATGGGTGGCGAACAGGACCGTACGGCCCTGGTCCGCCTGCTCGCGCATGGTCGCCCAGAAGGACTGGCGGGCGGTGACGTCCATGCCGGTCGTGGGCTCGTCCAGGACGATCAGGGCGCTGTCCCCGGCCGTGGCGAGCGCGAACCGGACGCGCTGTTCCTGGCCGCCGGAGAGCTTGTTGACCTTGCGGTCGGCGAACTGGGTGATCCCGGCCCGGGAGAGGACCTCGCCGACCGGGAAGGGGCGGGGGTGCAGGGCGCAGGCGAGGGTCACCAGTTCACGGACGGTGACCTCGTCCATCAGGCCGCCGCTCTGGAGCATGGCACCGACGTGTCCGCCGACGATGGCGTCCCGGGGGCTGTGGCCGAGGACGCGGACCGTGCCGCTGTCGGGCTGCTTGAGGCCGAGGAGCAGATCGAGGGTGGTGGACTTGCCGGCGCCGTTGGGGCCCAGCAGGGCCACGGTCTCGCCGGGCCGGAGGGTGAGCGCGAGCCCGTCGACGGCCCGTACCTCGCCGTAGCTCTTGGTGACCTGGTCGAACGCGACCACCGGGGTGGTTTCCATGGGGTCCATGGCATCCATCGTGGCCGCGGGGCCGGTCCGCCCGGCAGTGCCGACGATCCTGACTCCCGGATGACAGATGTCATGGATGGTCCTGGGTGTACGGCAAGGGGGGCACCCGGTGTCCGGGTGCCCCCCTTGCCGTACGCGCCCTTTTAGGGGCGCGAGGAACTGCGCGACCAGCCCCCACCAAGCCGCGGCCGAAGAACCGCCCAACCCGCGGAGCGCTCAGCTCGGGTTGGTCTCGATCACGCCGACGCGGTCCGCCTCCGTCTTGCCGAGCAGGGCCTTGCGCATGGCGCCGACGACGTCCTCGGGTGTCACGGCGGTCTTGTTGCCGTTGCCCCGGGTGATCAGCACGCCGTCCCAGGCGCCGCCGTACAGCTCCTTCAGCACGGCCCTGTCGTAGTACTCGACCAGCTTGCCGCCGACCGGCTTGACGGAGAGGACCTTCCACAGGGAGTTCTGGGGGCTGAACTTGACCTCCACCCCGCCCGCCTCGACCCTGACGATGCCCGACATCGCCGGCTCGGCGAACGCCTTCATCATCCGGTCGACCTCGGCGTTCGAGATCGTCGGCTGCTGTGCCTTGGTGGGGACCTGGACCGGCGTGCTCGTACCGCTCCCCACCTGGCTGCGGTAGGCGTCCTCGACGGACTCGGCCGCCGCGGCGGCGTCGATGCCCTTGCCGGCCTTGCCGTAGACGGCGACGGCCTTGCCGGACTCGAACTTGATCGTGCCGTCGCTCGCCGAGGCGGCACCGCCGGCCACCCGCTGGAGCGCGGCGGTCAGTTTCTCCTCGTCGACCGGCATGACGGGTTCGACGACCCGCTGCTGGCCGAAGAGCGAGCCGATCACCGACACCGGGTTGTAGTCGCTGACGGCCGCCGCCCGGACCGTGGCCTGGGTGTCGAACTGGAGGCCCGCCTGGTCGGGCTTCAGCTCGACCGTCCCGCCGTCGACGGACAGCTTCAGCGCCTGGGTCATCCGGTCGTCGAAGGCGTCGTCGAGCTTCTTGACGGCGTCGTCGCGGGTGCCGCCGCCGATGTCGACGCCGAACACGGTGGTGCCCTTGGGCACGTCGGAGTGGTTCATCAGCAGCCCGGCGCCGTATGCGCCACCGGCGACGAGGAAGACGGCGACGAACAGCAGCGTCAGCTTGCTGCGGCCCTTCTTCTTCGCCTTCTTGCCCTTGGGCGCGGCAGCGGCGGGCGTGCTCGGCGACACCGGCTCAGGCAGCTTCGGCGGGGTGTGCGGCAGCGGTCCGTCGGTGTGCGTGCCCGGCCCGAACGGGGAGTTCCGGTCGGCCGGGACGACGGGCATGCCGCTGGTGAGGGTGGAGCTGGAGACGTTGTCCACGGAGCCGCCGTAGCCGCCGTAGCCGTCGGCGCCCGGTTCGGGGGCCTGCTTCTGCGGGGTGAGGATCGCGGTGTCGTCGCTGAGCCCGCCGCCGGGGCGGCCTGTGCCGGAGACACCGGGGGCGCCGGACATGGCGTCGGCGACGGGCGGGACGACCGGGCCGTCTCCGGTGACGGGACCGCCGGTCGGGCCCGCGGGGCCTCGTCCGCCCGGGCCGCCGGGACCACCGGGACCGAAGCCGTTCTGCCCGTTCGGACCGTTGGGACCGCCGAAGTCGGCCTGGGCGGCACCGAAGTCGCCGAAGTCGTTGGGCGCCGTGAAGTCGTTCTGGGCGGCGAAGTCGTGCTGCGGGCCGAAGCCGCCGGCCTGGCCGTTGGGTCCGGGACCGCCCTGAGGGCCACGCCCGTTGCCGCCGCCCTGCCCGTTCTGACCGCCTTGCCCGCCCTGCCCGTTCTCCGCGAAGTACGGCAGATCGTCACGGCGCGGCTCGCCACGGCCGTCGGCAGCCCGCGGACCGGTCCCAGGGCCGCCGGCCGACGGGTAGGGGGACGTGCTCAGTGGGCCCGCCCCGGCCGCCAGCGCGGACACGTCGAAGGAACCGGTGCCGCCACCGTGCCCCGGCGCCACGGGACCGGCGCCGGTCGCACCGGGGAGCCCGGCACCCTTCGTACCGCCACCGGCGGCGCGTGGACCGCCCGCGTTGCCCGCGGCGCCCATGACACCCAGACCGGGGCGCGAAGACCCCGTGGAACCGCCGCCGTTGGGGCCGCCGGGGCGGGAAGCGCCCGCCGGGCCTGTGCCGTTGGGACCACCGGGACGGACACCACCGGGCGCGGGAGCCGAACCGCCGGGCAGACCGGCGCCGTTGCTCGCGCCGCCGCCCGGACCGCCCTTGGGCGCACCGGACTTGCGCGGCGCGAACCAGTCGCTGGTCTTCTCCCCGGGCTGGGCCGGGGCGTCGGCGGACGGCGCGGCAGCGCCCGGCGTTCTGCCGTCGCCCGCGCCGCCCGTCCTGGGCAGCGCATGGGACCCGGTCTCCTCGGAGGGCGAGTACGACGGAGACGACGGGGACTCAGTGTCCGCGACGGGCGTCCGGACGACGACCGGCGGAATCGGCCGGGATCCGGGGATGTTGATCCGGATCCGGGTCGTCAGCGTGGTCTCGGTCTTGGGCCCGTCGGGCTCTGCGGCCGAACGGCCCGCGTCCGGACCGCCGTCGGACGCCATGGGCGTTCCGTACGGCGGTGTCCCCGAGGGGTAGGCGGCACCCCCGCGCCCGTTGGGCCCGGAGGACGGACTGTCAGTTTCACGACTCAAGGCAGGTTCTCCCGGTTGGCTCCGCCGCCCGACGCGACCTCACGCGGGCAGCTCGGCGGCGCGCACCACCATACTGGCCACTTCTGACGCGTATCCCACGACCGCCGAGGAAACCATCACGGGACCCCCACGCGATTGCGGCGGCGAAGTAGTACGTCACTTGCCAAGTCGGACGGCGGAACCGTCCGATTGCCGCGTCTGGGCGAGGGTGGCGCACATCACAGCGACAGCCATCCCGCCGAGGAGGAAGAGGTACGAGCCGACTCCCGCGGCGAACAGGAAGTCCCCCTCCGGACGGCTGGCGGTGAGCAGGATGACGGAGACCATCCACCCGGCCGCCGGTGCGACCGCCCCGGCGCGACTCCCGACGGCACGCGCCCCACCGAGGAACAGTCCGGCCGCTCCGCCCAGCGCGAGCAGCAGCCCGCCCGGGAACCAGGCGGCCTGCACGAGCCCGCCCGCGACCCCTACCACGGCCCCGAGAACGAAGAGCCCCAGAAAGGCCGCCGAACGCCCGAGAGAGGGCCCGACGAGCGGCTGCGCCAGCAGACTGCCACCGCCTCCCGCAGCACCCGCCCCCGCCCCGGTCGCCGCCTTCCCACGGGCTCCGCCCGCGGGCGCCTTCCCATTCGCACTCATCGCGCACCACCCTCCGCAGCCACTGCGATCCCGTCGAACAGATCGGTCTCACGTACAGAAGTACGCTCACCACCCCCACCGCGCTCACCGCGCACCAACTCGTAGTACTCATCGGTGAAGAGCGGCTGTGCCTGCTGGTTGGAGAGGACGAACCAGGGCTCGGCCACCTCGATCTGGGTGGCATGGGCACGCATGGCGGCAGCCTTGGCGGCGGCGTACGCGGTGCCGTCGACGACCGTTGTGATGCGTTCCTCGTCCACGACCCCCGGTACGTCGTCGACGTCACCGGCCTTGGAGAACGACAACCCGGGCAGCGCCTCCCGAAGACGCGCGAAGCCCTCCTCGGCGACCGGCCGGGGCACGCGGTTCCAGTAGACCTTGGGGACACTCCAGCCGGCCTCGGCGGCCAGCTCGACGGCACGCGTGGCGACCCGGTGGGCCTGGATGTGATCAGGGTGCCCGTAGCCACCGTCCGGGTCGTACGTCACCACGACCTGGGGCCGGACTTCGAGGATCACCTCGACGAGGTACCCGGCGGCCTCGTCGACGTCCGCCTGCCAGAAGCAGCCGGGGTCGTCGTTGTCGGCGAGCCCCATCATCCCGGAGTCACCGAAGCGGCCGGGCCCGCCGAGCAGCCGGTGGTCGGAGACGCCGAGGGCGCGCATCGCCGCGTCCAGCTCCCCCAGCCGGTGCGCACCGAGGGCGGCACCGCCGAGATGGGCCAGCTCGGGCGGAATGACCTCGCCACGCTCGCCGAGGGTGCAGGTGACCAGCGTCACCAGGGCGCCCTCGGCCGCGTACCTGGCCATGGTCGCGCCGTTATTGATCGACTCGTCGTCCGGGTGCGCGTGCACCAGAAGCAGACGCCGGGCGGGTGGTTCCGTCATGGGCCCACCCTACGAGGCTCGGGGGATCGACCTGCGGCGCCCTCCTAGGAGTCCTCGTCCCGGTAGCGCGGCAGGCCGGTCGTCGGGATCGTCCAGTCGGCGATGGTGACGTCCTCGCCGTAGACGAAGTCCTTGCGGGTGGCGTAGCGGGGGCCGCCGGGGGTGGGGTGGATGTCGGTGAGGACGGCGCCGGTGCCGGTGCGGGGGTCGAAGATCGCGTAGACCGGGATGCCGGTCAGGGGGTAGTCGCGCATCTTGGTGACCCAGTCGTTGGCCGGGTTCGAGCTGGATACGACCTCGATCGCGGCGATGAGGGTACGGGGGTCGAAGGACCCCTCTCCCTCCATGTCCGTCTCGGCGATCAGCATCACGTCGGGGTGGCGCATGACGCTCTCGGATTCGTCCTCCACGTCCGGGGTCCCGGTGTGGGCCACGAGCGCTTCCGGCATGACCTGCTCAAGGCGTCTCCGGAGACGCGCCGCAGTCAGTTCGTGGAGACCGTTGGGCCGCGGCAGGTCGTGGACGATCCTTTCCTTGGTGATCTCGAACTTGCCCGGGAGGGTGTCGTCCATCACCTGAACGAAGTCCCGCATGGCCCGGTACCGGTGGAAAACGCTTCGCTGTGAGCCGTCCGGGGCTGTGGTCATCGCGGACTCCTTGTCCTCTTCATGCTGGGGCGGCCTCCGGTTCATGGCGGGCAGCCTCCAGGAGATCGGATCGGCAGTCACGACAGCGACCGGGCTCGGGCGCACGGAAAGCACGCTCACAGCCGCCGCAGTTCTGAAGCGGGTGCCGGACGGCTGTGGGCGAGGCAGGCGCGCGGAACGGCGGCACGGGCGGTAGCTGGGCGGTGAGGCGGTGGGCCAGGAGGGCGGCCGGGCGGCGCATTCCCTCGGGCGGGAGGTCACTGGTCAGTGCGTGCCGTACGGCGGTGGGGTTGACGTCGCGCTCCAGCCAGGCGGCGACGCCGGGGGCCAGGTGGGCCGTGTCGCAGGCCGACAGGAGCAGACCGGGATGGTGCCGGAGGTCGGCGAGGAGATCGGTGGCGGCCTGGAGGAGACCCGGCCCCTGGTACGAGGGCTGCGGTACGGCGGGGAGGGGCTTGCGTGGGATGCTGCGCTGCCAGCTCGAACACCTCCTGGAGACCGGAGAGTTGCGCGGCGTCGAGCTTCAGGTGATGCCGATGGATCGCGAGGAGCACGCCGGTGTGGACGGCAGCATCGAGGTGTTGAAGTTCGCGGACGGCTCGGCTGTGGGGCGATCGCCAGTAGTGGCCAACGGCCGACCGGTCTCCGATGCGAAGCACCTCCGTATCCTTGAACTGCGGTATGGCATCATCCGAGGCCAGGCCCTCACCCCGCGTGAATCAGCGGCCTTCATCGAACAACTGCTGGGGGATACATGAACCACAACACCTCGGTCGAGGGCGCCTCCGGCCTGACGTGGTTCAAGAGCAGCCACAGCAGTAGCAGCGAGGGCGACTCCTGCGTCGAGATCGCCACCGCCCCCGGCACCATCCACGTCCGGGACTCCAAGAACACAGAAGCTGGCCCCCGCCTGGCCTTCACCCCCACCACCTGGGCAGCCTTCGTGCCGTACTCGACCGGACGCTGACCGATTCGCGAGGTGGGCTGGAAGGACGGCATGACCACACCGGACGGTGGCGCTCCCCTGGTCGAGGACTTCGTGTGCCGATTCGACTTTCAGCCCGGATGGATCGACCTGACGCTCAAAGAGGGCACAAAGGCCGAAGCCGAGGTGCTGGCCAGGGAAGTTGTCGACACGCTCTCTCCACTGGCTCTGGAGATCGAGAAGAGCGCAGTCCACGACGACCTGGTCGAGCGGGCTGTGGACCTGAACGACGACATCCCGGTCCTTGCGGCGGCGTACTACGCCGAGAACGGCGAGGCCCTCGTCAATCTCATGGTCGACTCCTACGGCGACGAGGGTGTCGCCCGTCCCACCCGGGAAGAGGTTCAGCCACTGCTCCTGGAGTGGGCGAACGCCAAGCCCAAGGGTGAGCCGCAGGTGACATATCTGGAGCTGCCTGCCGGGCCGGCCGTTCGTGTGCAGTCGATGCTTGAGGCGAAGCGCATGTTCGGCTTCAGACGGAAATCGGCCGAATTCATCAAGTTTGGCGTCTTCCCGCCGGGAATGGAGAGTCTCATCGTCGTGACGGCGACGTGGGAGACGGTCGCCCGCACGGAGGAGATCACGGAGCTGGTCGACGAGGCGGTCCGGACTCTGCGGATCACCCCGCTCGTCTCAGGCGAGACCGAGTGAAGACGCTCCGCCGGTAGCAGGGCTCCGGTCACACACCTTCCGGAGCCCTCCGGGACATCAGAACTTGAGGTCGCCGATCATGCCCGCGATGCTCGTCGTCAGGTCGCTGATCGTCGGGGCGAAGGTCGACGAGGCCATGTAGAACCCGAGGAGCATGCACACCACCGCATGACCTCCCTTGAGTCCTGACTTCTTGATCAGCAAGAAGACGATGATCGCCAGCAGCACGACCGCCGAAATCGAGAGTGCCACGGCGGCTCACCTCCAAGGGGCCCAGGGACGCGGGGGGTCGGACTATGGGGGCAGTAAATCCATACAGTGGCCAGCAGGTTCATACCCACTTGCCGCCAGTGATCATAACTATTCGCCCGCGCGCATCGGTCGGCGCACGGCCGCACAAGGGGGCGCATGGCCAATATGGTCGGGGCATGACGACCGAGCCTGTCTCCTTCCCCCGCCGGCACGCCCGCACCCAGCGATTCACGCTTGGCGCACCCCGCGCGTTCACCGTGGCGCCCGACGGTTCACGGGTCGCCTACCTGCGGTCCTCCTCCGGTACGGACCGGGCCAACAAGTTGTGGGTGCTCGATCTGGCGGGCGGCGGGGAGCGCGTCGTCGCCGATCCCTTCGTGCTCCTCAGCGGGGCCGACGAGGAGCTGTCCGCGGAGGAGCGGGCGCGTCGGGAGCGCAGCCGTGAGGGCGGCGCCGGGATCGTCGGCTACGCCACCGACGCGGCCGTCGAACTGGCCGCCTTCGCCTTGTCCGGGCGGCTTTTCGTGGCCGAGCTGCGGGCCGGGACGGTGCGTGAGATCGGCGTGACGGGGTCCGTCATCGACCCGCGTCCCTCCCCCGACGGGCGGCTCGTCGCGTACGTCGTGGACGGCGCCCTGCGCCTCGCCGACCTGGCCGGCGAGCGGTCCCTCGCGCTCGCGGAGCCCGAGTCGGAGACGGTGACGTACGGGCTGGCCGAGTTCATCGCGGCCGAGGAAATGGCCCGCTCGCGCGGCTTCTGGTGGTCCCCGGAGTCCGACCGGCTGCTGGTCGCGCGGGCCGACGACGCGCCCGTGGACCGCTGGTGGATCTCCGATCCGGCGCATCCGGAACGTGAGCCGCAGCGGGTCGCCTATCCGGCGGCGGGCACCCTGAACGCGGAGGTGCGGCTCTTCGTACTCACCCTCGAAGGGGCGCGCACCGAAGTCGTCTGGGATCGGAAGAAGTACCCGTATCTGGCGCGTGTGCACTGGTCAGGGGCGGGTGCGCCGCTGATTCTGGTGCAGTCTCGGGACCAGCGCGGGCAGGTTTTTCTGGCCGTGGACCCGGACACCGGGGTGACCCGGATGGTGCACGCGGAGGAAGATCCACATTGGCTTGATCTTTTCCCTGGGGTGCCGTGCTGGAGCCCCTCCGGGCAGCTTGTGCGCATCGCCGACGAGGGTGGCGCGCGAGTGCTCGCTGTCGGGGAACGGCCGCTCACCGGGGCGCAGTTGCACGTACGGGCCGTGCTGGACGTCTCCGCCGATGACGTGCTCGTGTCGGCCTCCGCGGGGGAGGGGGCCGCCGGTACCGAGATCGGCGAAGTGCACGTCTATCGGGTGAACGAACTCGGGCTGGAGCGCGTCTCGCAAGAGCCCGGCGTGCACTCGGCGGTTCGCGCCGGGGGCGTGACCGTACTCGTGTCGGCGGTGCCGGACCGGCCGGGGGCCCAGGTGCAGGTGCTGCGCGACGGGAAGCATGCCGCGACTGTCACCTCGTACGCGGAAGATCCCGGTTTGTCCCCGCGCATGACTCTGACCCAGGGGGGCGCACGACGAATTCCATGCGCCCTGCTTATGCCGAACGACTACGACGGGGTCACTCCCCTCCCCGTCCTCATGGACCCCTACGGCGGTCCGCACGGCCCCCGGGTGGTCGCCGCACACAACGCGCACCTCACCTCGCAGTGGTTCGCCGACCAGGGGTTCGCGGTGGTCGTGGCCGACGGGCGAGGGACTCCCGGACGGTCTCCGGCCTGGGAGAAGGCCATCCACGGGGACTTCACGGTCTCGCTGGACGATCAGGTCGACGCCCTGCACGACCTCGCCGAGCGCCACCCGCTCGATCTCTCCCGGGTGGCCATCCGGGGTTGGTCGTACGGCGGCTGGCTCGCGGGGCTGGCCGTGCTGCGGCGGCCCGACGTCTTCCACGCGGGTATCGCGGGCGCCCCGGTGACGGACTGGCGGCTGTACGACACGCACTACACGGAGCGGTATCTCGGCGACCCGGGCGCGACCCCGGAGACGTACGCGAACAGCTCACTCATCACCGACGAGGGGCTGTCGTCTCCTGCCGAGCCGCACCGGCCGCTGATGGTCGTGCACGGCACCGCCGACGACAACGTCGTATTCGCCCACGCCCTGCGACTGTCCTCGGCTCTGCTCGCCGCCGGCCGCCCGCACGAGGTGCTCCCGCTGTCGGGCGTCACGCACATGACCCCGCAGGAACAGGTCGCGGAGAACCTGTTGCTGCTTCAAGTGGACTTCCTGAAGCGGGCCTTGAGGATCGCGTAGGCACGGCAACGGGCCGGGGCTACATGGCGAGCCCCGGCCCGTTTACGGCACCCGCACGGCCGTACGTTCCTCAGAGTGGCTTGTCCATATATCGAGATCGGGTCGACTGAGTTGCCTGCGTGTTAACGCGATTCACGGTTGTTTGTGTGGTTATTTCACCCCGTCGGCAAGATCGTCCGCAGAGTCCGCAGGGGGTTCCTCCGGCGGTACGACGGCCTTCTCCTCCGCGAAATGACACGCCGAGTCATGCGCCGCCGGCCCCGTCGTCAGCCGGAACTCCGCCGGCACCGCCAGCAGTGGTACCTCCAGGGCGCACCGCTCCTGGGCCTTCCAGCAGCGGGTGCGGAAGCGGCAGCCGGAGGGCGGGTTGGCCGGGGAGGGCACCTCGCCGTAGAGGATGATGCGCTCCCGGTGTTCGCGGGCCTCGGGGTCGGGGACGGGCACGGCGGAGAGCAGTGCCTGGGTGTAGGGGTGCGTCGGGTGGTCGTAGATCTCGGCGTCGCGCCCGATCTCCACGATCCGGCCGAGGTACATCACCCCGACCCGGTCCGAGATGTGCCGCACGATCGACAGGTCGTGCGCGATGAAGACGTACGACAGATTGAACTCGCTCTGGAGCTTGTCCAGCAGGTTGATCACCTGCGCCTGGACCGAGACGTCGAGCGCCGACACCGGTTCGTCGGCGACGATGATCTCGGGGCGCAGCGCCAACCCCCGTGCGATGCCGATGCGTTGGCGCTGGCCGCCGGAGAACTGGTGGGGGTAGCGGTTGATGTACTCAGGGTTGAGGCCGACCACGTCCAGCAGGTCCTGGACCTTCTGGCGCCGGTCTCCCTTGGGCGCGACCTCGGGGTGGATCTCGTAGGGCTCCCCGATGATGTCGCCGACCGTCATCCGGGGGTTGAGGGAGGTGTACGGGTCCTGGAAGACCATCTGGATGTTCCGGCGTACGGCCTTCAGCGCCTTGCCGGACATCTTGGTGATGTCCTCGCCCTTGTACTTGATCGTCCCGGCCGTCGGCTTCTCCAGGTTGACCAGCATCTTGGCGACCGTCGACTTGCCGCAGCCCGACTCGCCCACGATGCCCAGGGTTTCGCCCGCGTCGAGGGCGAAGTCGACGCCGTCGACGGCCCGGACCGCGCCGACCTGCTTCTTGAAGAGGATGCCCTGGGTGAGGGGGTAGTGCTTGACCAGCCCGGTCACTTCGAGGATCGGCTCGGAGGTCTTAGCCATGGTGGGCATCCAGCGTCTCCCTCCAGAAGAAGCAGGCGCTTCTGCGGACCCCGTCCGCCGAGTCGACTTCCGCCAACGGCGGTACCTCCGTACGGCAGATGTCCTGGGCCATCGGGCAGCGCGGGTTGAAGGCGCAGCCCGGCGGGATGTTCATCAGGTTCGGTGGCAGGCCCTTGATGGCGTACAGCTCGCGGCCCTTCTGGTCGAGGCGCGGGATCGACTCCAACAGGCCCTTGGTGTACGGGTGGGCGGGCGCCTTGTAGATGTCGTGGACCGGCGCCGACTCGATGATCCGGCCCGCGTACATGACGGCGATCTTGTCGGCGACGTCTGCGACGACTCCCAGGTCGTGGGTGATGAGGATCAGGCCCATGTTCAGTTCGCGCTGCAACTCGGCGAGGAGGTCCATGACTTGGGCCTGGACGGTCACGTCGAGGGCCGTCGTCGGTTCGTCGGCGATGATCAGGTCCGGTTCCAGGGCCAGCGCCATGGCGATCATGATGCGCTGGCGCATGCCTCCGGAGAACTGGTGCGGATAGTCCCGTACGCGCTGGGCGGCGGCCGGGATGCGGACCCGCTCCATCAGTTCAACCGCCTTGGTACGGGCGTCCTTTCGGGACATTCCGCGGTGCACGGTGAACATCTCGCCGAGCTGCTCGCCCACGCTGAGCACCGGGTTCAGGGACGACAGCGCGTCCTGGAAGATCATCGCCATCTGGGCGCCCCTGACCTTCCGGCGCTCCTCCTCCTTGAAGGTGAGCAAGTCCTGGCCCTGGAACAGGATTTCGCCGCCGGTGATCTTCCCGGGCGGCGTGTCGAGGATGCCCATGACCGCCTGGGCCGTGACCGACTTGCCGGAGCCGGACTCGCCGAGCACGGCCAACGTCTCACCCGCGTCCACGCTGTAGGTGACGCCGTTGACGGCCTTGGCGACCCCGTCCCGGGTTCTGAACTCCACGTGGAGGTCGCGTACTTCGAGGAGCATGGCGCCGGTCACCTCAGCTTCGGGTCGAGGGCGTCGCGCACCGCGTCGCCGAGCATGATGAACGCGAGGACGGTGACCGCGAGCGCTCCGGAGGGCCAGAGGAGGGCGTGCGGGGCGTTGCGGATGAACGGGGAGGCCGCGCTGATGTCGATGCCCCAGGAGACGGTGGGCGGCTTCAGGCCTACACCCAGGTAGGACAGGGTCGCCTCCAGGGCGATGTACGTGCCGAGTGCGATGGTGGCCACGACGATCACGGGTGCCACGGCGTTGGGCGTGATGTGCCGTAGCAGCATGCGGGAGTTGGAGGCGCCGAGGGCGCGGGCCGCCTGGACGTAGTCGTTCTGTTTGGCGGTGATGACCGAGCCGCGGGCGATACGGGAGATCTGCGGCCAGCCGAGCAGCACCATGAACCCGATGACGGGCCAGACCGTCGAGCTGGTCACCACGGAGAGCAGGACCAGGCCGCCGAGGACGACGGGGATCGCGAAGAACACGTCGGTGATCCGGGACAGGACCGAGTCCCAGATCCCGCCGAAGAACCCGGCGAGCCCGCCGAGGACGGACCCGAGGATGGCGACCCCGAGCGTGGCGCAGACGCCGACCGTGACGGACGTACGGGCGCCGTAGACCGTGCGCGTGTAGACGTCGCAGCCCTGGCCGTCGTATCCGAAGGGATGGCCGGGACTGGAACCCTTCTGAGCGTTGGCGAGGTCGCACTTCAGGGGGTTGCCGGAGGCGATCGCCGAGGGCCAGATGGAGATGACGACGAGGAAGAGGATGACGAGTGCGGCGATGAGGAAGACGGGGTTGCGGCGCAGGTCCTGCCAGGCGTCCGACCAGAGGCTGCGGGGCTTGTCGGCCGAGCCGCCGCCGTCGCCGCCCGGGCGCTTCTCCAGGGTCTCCGCCTCGCTCATCGCGAGGTCCATCGCGCCGCCCATGCCGGTCGCCGCGATCGCTCCGTCGTCGTGAGGCTGCTCAGGCATAGCGGATCCTCGGGTCGAGTACGGCGTACAGGAGGTCGACGAGCAGGTTGGCGACCAGGAAGACGAGGACGAGGACGGTCACGAAGCCGACGACCGTCTGGGTGTTCTGGCGGAGGATGCCCTGGTAGAGCTGGTAGCCGACGCCGTGGATGTTGAAGATCCGCTCGGTGACGATCGCGCCGCCCATCAGCGCGCCGACGTCCGTGCCGATGAAGGTGACCACCGGGATCAGGGAGTTTCGGAGCAGGTGGCGCGTGATCACCCGGCGCCTGGGCAGGCCCTTGGCGACCGCTGTACGGACGTAGTCGGAGCGTCTGTTCTCCGCGATCGAGGTGCGGGTCAGGCGGGTCACGTAGGCCAGTGAGACCGAGGCCAGGACCAGGCCGGGGACGATCAGTTCGTCGAAGGTGGCGTCCGTCGACACCGACGGTTTGATCCAGCCCCACTCGACGCCCAGCAGCAGTTGGAGCAGCAGACCGGTGACGAAGGTCGGGACCGAGATGACGACCAGGGTGCCCAGGAGGACGCCGGTGTCGACGGGCTTGCCGCGGCGCAGGCCGGTCACCACGCCCAGGGTGATGCCGATGACGATCTCGAAGAAGATCGCCACGATCGTGAGCCGGATGGTGACGGGGAACGCCGTCGACATCAGCTCGGTGACCTCCTGGCCGTTGAAGGCGGTGCCGAAGTCGCCGGTGAAGACGTTGCCCATGTAGGTCAGGTATTGCTGCCAGACGGGCTTGTCGAGGCCGAACTCCTTGCGGAGCCGGGCGGCCGTGGCCGGGTCGCACTGCCGGTCGCCGCAGAGGCCCGCGATGGGGTCGCCCATCACGTTCACCATCAGGAAGATCAGCAGGGTGGCGCCGATGAAGACCGGGATCATCTGCAGCAGACGCCGGATCACGTACCGTCCCATGAGGGCTCCGGAGGTTGTGGGGGCGGGCGCTCCGAGAGGCCCGCCCCCGGCGGCTCAGCTGACCTTGATCTCGCTGTACACGGGCAGGCTGAACGGGTTCAGGGCCACGTCCGAGAGGCGTTCCGAGTAGCCGGCGCTGCCGTTCTGGTACCAGAGCGGGATGGCGCCCATGTCGTCCCGCAGGACCTCCTCGGCCTGCTGGAACAGCTCGACGGCCTTGGCCTGGTCGGTCTCCGCGTTGGCCTCGTCGACGAGCTTGTCGAACTCCTTGTTGGTCCACTTGCCGTCGTTGGAGGAGGCGTTGGTGTAGTAGAGCGGCTGGAGGAAGTTCTGGATGAGCGGGTAGTCCATCTGCCAGCCCGCGCGGAACGGGCCCGACATCTTGGACTGGGTGATCTGGTTGCGGAAGTCGGCGAAGGTGCCGACCGGGTTGCCGACGCAGGCCTTGTCGTTGTCGAGCGCGTTGTTGACGCTGTTGCAGACCGCGTCGACCCACTGCTTGTGCGAGCCGGTGTCCGCGTTGTACGAGATCTTGACCTGGCCGCCGGGGAAGCCGCCGCCCTCCTCGATGAGCTTCTTGGCCTCCTCGGGGTCGTACTCGCAGGCGTCGCCGCACAGGCCTTCCTTGTAGCCGCCCTCCTCGCCGAGGACGGGTGAGGTCCAGTCGGTGGCGGGGGTGCGGGTCTTCTGGAAGATCGTGTCGGTGATCTGCTCGCGGTTGATCGCCCGGGAGAGACCGGTGCGGACCTTCTCCATGCCGGGCTTGTCCCAGTCCTTGTCGTAGAACGGGAAGGCGAGGGTCTGGATGATGCCGGCGGGCGTGTTGATGTACCGGTCGCCGAGGTCGCTCTTGACGTTCGTGAGCTGGGAGGCGGGCACGTCGTCGACGAGGTCGAGGTTGCCGGCCATCAGGTCGGTGTAGGCGGTGTTGTTGTCGGTGTAGACCTTGAGGTCGACGCCGCCGTTCTGCGCCTTGTCGGTGCCCGAGTACGCGTCCCACTTCCGCAGGGACATCTGGGAGCCCTTGGTGTACGAGTCGATCATGTACGGGCCGTTGCCGACGGGCTTGCTCAGCCAGGCCGCGTGGTCCGTGAAGAAGGACTGGGGCAGCGGCGAGAAGGCCGAGTAGCCGAGGGTGTCGGGGAACGTCGAGAACTTCTGGTTGAGCTTGACGGTGAAGGTGTTGGTGCCGGTCACCCTGAGCCCGGAGAGGGTGTCGGCGGTCTGCTTGCTGCCGTCCTCGGGGTGGGCCTTGTCGTAGCCGTCGATGTAGCCGAAGAAGTACGCGTTCTTCTGGTTGTTCTTCAGGCTGGCGCCGTAGTTCCAGGCGTCGACGAACGACTTGGCGGTGACGGCCTCGCCGTTGCTGAACTTCCAGCCGTCCTTGATGGTGACGGTGAAGTTCTGCGAGTCCGTCGTCTCGATGCTCTCGGCCATCATGTCGTTGGCCTTGCCGGTCTTGGCGTCGTACCGCTTCAGTCCGCGGAAGACCATGTCGAGGACCTTGCCGCCCTGTACCTCGTTGGTGTTGGCGGGCTCCAGCGGGTTCTGCGGGTCGCCCCAGGAGGAGCTGAGCACTCCGGTGCCGTCACCGCTGCCACTGCCGCCGCCGCTGTCGCTGTCGTCGCCCCCGCAGGCGGTCGCCGCGAGAGCTACCGCCACCGCACATGCGGCCCATCGGACGTGCGTGGCTCCACGCATGGAGTGCCTCCTGTTCAGTGCGCCATACCGGTTCAGTGCGCCATACCGTTATCGGTCAATATCGGCGCAGAGCACCCATAGCGCACGTCTGGGCGGCCCGTACGGGTCCCCCTCCCTCTTTGGTCCCTCTTTGGTCATGGCCGTCCAAAGCTGAACCAAGTGGCGCCCCTCCCCCGGGTCAAAGGGCAAAAGTCCAGATCAAAGGCGTCAACAAAACATTGACGGCGACTGAACCGGCGCAGAAAAGTCCCCAATGTGACCTCGTCTACGCCTTCCGCCACCACACCCCGGGTGGCGGCCGATTCCGGTGCCGTACCGCCGACGCCCACCGCGCCGGCCCGTGGCGGCACCGGCCGCTCGCCGGGGCGGATCGCCTGGCTGCGCTTCCGCCGCGACCCGACCGGGCTCGTCTCGGCCGTCGTGGTGGTGCTGTTCTTCGTCGCGGGCGTCGCCGCCCCGCTGATCGCCAGGGTCTACGGCAAGGACCCGTACACGACGTACGGCCAGAACGGCACCGGACTGCTCAACGAGTTCGGTTTCCCGATCAGACCCAACGGCGGCATCAGCGGCGACTTCTGGTTCGGGGTCGAGCCGCAGCTCGGCCGGGACGTCTTCACCCTGCTGCTGTACGGCATCCGCAACTCGCTGCTCATCGCCACGGTGACGACCGTGCTGGTCACCCTGCTCGGCATCGTCGTCGGTGTCACGGCCGGCTACATGGGCGGGCGGATCGACGGTTTCGTCGGCCGGGTGATCGACATCCTGCTGGCGTTCCCCTCCACGCTGTTCTTCATCGCCTTCTGGCCGGTGATGATCTCGATCTTCGTGTCACCGGAGGAGAACACCCCGACCTGGCTGACCGTCGTCAGCCTGATCTCCGTGATGACCGCGTTCGGCTGGGCGCCCATCGCCCGGCTGCTGCGCGGTGAGGTGCTCGCCCTGCGCGAACGGGAGTTCGTGGAGTCCGCCAAGGTCACCGGGGCCTCCCCGGCCCGGATCATCTTCAGGGAGCTGCTGCCCAACCTGTGGACCCCGATCCTCATCCAGGCGACCCTCGCGCTGCCCATGTACGTCACCACCGAGGCGGCGCTCGCCTTCCTCGGGGTCGGGCTGAGCGACCCCACGCCCGACTGGGGCGTGATGATCCAGCGCGGCGCGCAGGTCTACCAGAACGACATCACCTACATGCTCTTCCCCGGCCTGTCGATGGTGGTCTTCGTGATCGCCTTCAACCTCCTCGGCGACTCCGTGCGCGACGCACTGGACCCGAAGACGAGGCGCTGAAATCCGGCGCGGCCCCTCCCCTCGCACCGGCCCCGCACAAAAATCCGGAAACCCCGGGAAACACTCCTTCTCCCTGATTCAGGCAGGACACCCCATGTCTCTCTCCCGCAGAAACTTCGTCATCGCCACCTCGGTAGCCGCCGGCGGCTCCATGGTCCTGTCCGCGTGCAGCAGCGGTGGTGGAGGCGGTGGCGGTACGTCGGGGGGCGGCGCGGTCACGGCCGGCAAGTACTCGTCGGTCAGCATCGGCACCAAAGAGGACTCCACGGGGCCCGCGCCGGAGATCCCCGGGGCGAAGAAGGGCGGCACGATCCGGCCGATCGGCCCGCAGGACTTCTCGCACCTCGACCCGCAGCGCATCTACTACTCGTGGAACTCCGAGGTCGGCAACCTCTACATCCGCTGTCTGACCGGCTACCGCATCGACGGCGGCGCGATGAAGCTCGTCGGCGACCTCGCCACCGACACCGGCACGATGGCGGACGGCGGCAAGACCTGGACCTTCACCCTGAAGGACGGACTGAAGTGGGAGGACGGCAGCGAGCTGACCGTCGACGACGTACGGCACGGCATCGAGCGCGGCTTCGCCAGCTTCACCACCGAGGGCGCCACCTACCTCCAGGCCGCGCTGACCGGCAGCAACGACTTCCGCTCGGTCTACAAGGGCCCGTACGACGGCAAGCACCTCGACTCGGTAGTCACGGACACCGCGAAGAAGACGATCACCTTCCACCTCAGGACGGCCCGCCCGGACCTCAACTGGACGCTGGCGATGCAGTCGTACGGAGCCGTGTCCGCGAAGCACGACACCAAGGAGAAGTACGACAAGGACCCGTTCTCCTGCGGGCCCTACCGGCTCTCCCAGCACTCCGTCGACAAGTCGCTGACGATGGTCCGCAACACGCACTGGGACCCGGCGACCGACCCGATCCGCAACGCCTACCCGGACTCGTTCGCCTTCGAGTTCGGCCCCGAGGCGCTCCAGACCTCCGACCGGCTGATCGCGGACTCCGGGACCGACCAGTACGCGGTGATGGCGTACAGCGGGGTGCCGGCCGAGCGCATCCAGAAGGTGCTGACGACGCCCGCGCTGAAGAGCCGTACCGTCGACGGGCTGCTGACGGGCCTGTACTACTACGCCATCAACTGCAAGCGGATCACCGACCTGAAGGTCCGTCAGGCGCTCAACTACGCCTGGCCGTTGCAGCAGATCCGGACCATCTACGGCGGCCCGTCCGCCGGTGACTACGCGACGACGATCCTCGGCCCGGACATGGCCGGCCGGGTGAAGTTCGACATCTACGGCAAGCTGACGAAGCCGCAGGGCGACACCGCGAAGGCGAAGGCGCTGCTGAAGGAGGCCGGCAAGCTCGGCCAGAAGATCGTCTACACCTACCCGCAGGGCGGCAACGACGCCTACGAGAAGACGAAGGTCGTCATCTCCAACGCCCTGAAGGAGGCGGGCTTCGACCCGGTGATCAAGCCGGTGGAGTCGACCAGCTACTACGACCAGATCCAGCAGATCGACAACTCCTTCGACGTGATGTGGTTCGGCTGGTCCCCGGACTGGCCCACCGGCTACACCATGCTCCAGCCGCTCTTCGACGGGCGGACGATCGCCAACGGGGCGAACAACGTCTCGCAGCTGAAGGTGAGTTGGGTCGACGCCGCGATCGACCAGGCCGCGGCGTTGACCGACCCGACGAAGGCGAACGCGGCGTGGGCCGCGCTGGACAAGCGGTTGATGGCGGAGGAGGCGCCGATCATTCCGGAGACTTATCAGCGGCGGTTCTATCTGTACGGGAGCAAGGTTGGCGGGGCCGAGTACGACCCCCTGAACTCGTCGTTCGTGCTCTACAAGCTGTACGCCAAGGCGTAGGCAGTTCGTCGTTCGCTGCGGGCCCGTGGGGGCTGGTCGCGCAGTTCCCCGCGCCCCTGAGGGGCGGCCCCTAGCGGGCGCCCCACTCCGTAGCGGGCTCCCCTCCCCGTTGCGGGGCGCCCCACCCCGCCCACCCGACCACCCCCGGCGCCAGTCCCACCCACCAGGGACCGGTGTCGGGGGTTTCGCCAGGGAAATCGATCGCCATGTTCCGCTTTGTTCTTCGTCGGACGCTCAGTGCGCTGATGATCCTTCTCGTCATCAGTGCGATCACCTTCGTGCTCTTCTACGTCGCTCCGCGCGACCCGGCCCGCAGTGCCTGCGGCAAGCTCTGCACGCCGGAGACGCTCGCGCTCGTCCGGCGCAACCTGGGGATCGACGATCCGCTGCCGTTGCAGTACTGGCACTGGCTGGCGGGGGTGTTCGTGGGCCGCGACTACGCCGGGCTCGGGCACTGTGCGGCGCCCTGCCTCGGCTACTCCTTCACCAACCACGAGCCGGTCCTCGGCCTGATCACCAACCGCTTCCCCACCACCCTGTCCCTCGCCCTCGGCAGCTCGGTGGTGTTCGTGGTCCTCGGTGTCGGTACGGGCATGCTGGCGGCGGTGAAGCAGGGCCGCGCCCTGGACAAGATCGCGTCGTCGGTCTCGCTGATCGGCTCGTCCCTGCAGATCTACATCGTCGGCGTGGTCGCCATGTACTACCTCTCCGACCAGTGGGGCATCCTCCCCCGCCCCCAGGACAGCGTCGGCTTCACCCAGGACCCGGCGGCCTGGTTCAAGGGCCTGCTGCTGCCCTGGTTCGTCCTCGCGATCATCTTCACCGCCAACTACACCCGGATGACCCGCTCCCAGCTCGTGGAGACCCTCGCCGAGGACTACGTCCGTACGGCCCGCGCCAAGGGCCTGTCCCGCCGTACGGTGTTCTTCCGGTTCGCCTGGCGGGGCGCGATGGGCCCGATCGTCACGATCCTGGGCCTCGACATCGGCTATCTGCTCGGCGGCGCGATCATCACCGAGGAGACCTTCGGCCTGCACGGCATCGGCGCCCTGTCCATCAAGGCGGTACGGGACAACGACCTGCCGCTGCTGCTGGGGGTCGTGCTCGTCGCCGCCGCCGCCATCGTCGTCGCGAACATCGTGGTGGACGCGGTGTACGCCCTGATCGACCCGCGGATCAGGCTGGCGTAGAGGGGACCTGGTGACCTCCATGGCCGAGTCGGCTACCGGCCCCTTCCTCTCCGTACGGGATCTGCACGTCCACTTCGCCACCGACGACGGTGACGTACGGGCGGTCGACGGGCTCTCCTTCGACGTGGAGCGCGGCCGGACCCTGGGCATCGTCGGCGAGTCCGGCTCGGGCAAGTCGGTGACGAATCTGGCGATCCTGGGGCTGCACGACCGTGCGCGTACGACGCTGGCCGGGGAGATCGTGCTGGACGGCACGGAGTTGCTGACGGCGCGGGAACGGGAGCTGGAGCGGCTCCGCGGCAGCAAGATGGCCATGATCTTCCAGGACGCGCTGGCGTCCCTGTCGCCGTACCACACGGTGGGCAGGCAGATCGCGGAGACGTACGCGAAGCACACGGGCGCGTCCAGGAGGGAGTCCAGGGCGCGGGCGATGGAGATGCTGAGGCGGGTCGGCATCCCGCAGCCGGCGGTACGGGCGGACGACTACCCCCACCAGTTCTCCGGCGGGATGCGCCAACGGGTGATGATCGCCATGGCGTTGGTGTGCGACCCGGAACTCCTGATCGCCGACGAACCGACGACCGCCCTGGACGTCACGGTCCAGGCCCAGATCATGGACCTGCTGCGGGACCTCCAGCAGGAGTTCGGCACGTCGATCGTCTTCATCACGCACGACCTCGGCGTCATCTCCCGGATGGCGGACGACATCCTGGTGATGTACGCGGGCCGGGCGGTGGAGCGCGGCACCCGGCGCGAGGTACTGAGGACGCCCCAACACCCGTACACCTGGGGCCTGCTGGGCTCGATGCCCGCCCTGAGCGCCCCGGTGGACGTGCCGCTGTCCCCGATCCCGGGCACGCCCCCGTCGCTCCTCGACCCGCCCCCGGGCTGCCGGTTCGAGCCGCGCTGCGCGTTCCGGGAGCAGGTGCCGGCGGGCCGCTGTGCGAGCCGGCGTCCGGACCTGCCCCGTACCGCCGCGCATGGTGCGGCCTGTCATCTGACGTCGGCGCAGCGCGTGGAGTACCACGCCGACTACGTCACCGCGCAGGCCTGCTGATCAGCCCAACTCGCCGCGCTCCACGCAGAATTCGTTGCCCTCGGGGTCGGCCATGAGGGCCCAGCCGCCGCCGTCGGGCCTGCGGTGGTCCGCGACGAGCCGGGCTCCGAGGGAGAGCGCGCGCTCGACCTCCTCGTCGCGGGTGCGGCCGTGTGGCGTGAGGTCGAGATGCACGCGGTTCTTGGCCGTCTTGCCCTCCGGCACGCGGATGAACAGCAGGCGGGGGCCTCCGGCCGGGTCCGCGATCAGTGCCTCCGGGTCGCCGGGCTTGTCGTCGTCGGCTAGGGGGCGGCCTAGCAGCCGGCTCCAGAACAGGGCGAGTTCGTAGGGGTCGTTGGTGCAGTCGAAGGTGATGCTGTGGATCGTGGAGAAGGACAAGCTGGGCCTCCGGGCCGTTTGAGGGTCGTCGCGTGTGAGCGTCCCGGACTCGGGGGTGGAAGTCGAGCGAATATGTGTCGGCGGGCGGGGCGGGTGCGGGGTTCGGCGGTTGGTTGTCGGCTGCGGGTCGGTGGGGGCTGGTCGCGCAGTTCCTCGCGCCCCTAAAAACCCCGCCCGGTGGGGGCTTGTCGCGCAGTTCCCCGCGCCCCTAAAAACCCCGCCCGGTGGGGGCTTGTCGCGCAGTTCCCCGCGCCCCTAAAGCAGGCCCGCCCGCCCAACTGCGGGCATGCGTGCCGCTAGGGGCGGCTCCCGTCCCACCGAGAGCGGCACCCCGTTAGCGCCGGGCTGCGCGAACTCCCCTGGAAAGCGCGCCCCGCGCCTCTAGAAGGCGGCCCCTCCCGCCCTGCAGAGGCGCCGCAAAAGGCGCCTTCCCAGCGCCCCCGTAAAAGCGCCTCCCCGCGCCCCCGGAAACGCCCCCGAGGCGCCCCTCAGGCGCCCTCGGTGGGGGCGGGAGCCCGCTGGCCCCGCGCCCCCTTCTCGCTACTGCTTGCCTGCCGTGTCCTCCGACTCAAGTGCCTTCAGGGCCGGGTCCAGGACGACGTCCTCGTCGCGGGCCTCCGTTGTCGGCTCCTCCGGGAAGTGGCAGGCCGTCAGGTGGCCCTCGCGGTTGCCGGAGATCTGGAGCAGCGGGGGCTCCTCGCTCGCGCACTTGTCCTGGGCCTTCCAGCAGCGGGTGCGGAAGCGGCAGCCGGACGGCGGGTGGATCGGCGACGGGACGTCACCGGCGAGGCGGATGCGCTCACGGGCCTCCGTCTCGTCGTCCATCGCCACCTCGGGGACGGCGGAGAGGAGGGCGTGGGTGTACGGGTGACGCGGGCGGTTGTAGATCGAGTCCCGGTCGCCGACCTCGACGATCTTGCCGAGGTACATCACCGCGACGCGCTGCGAGAAGTGCCGGACGATCGCCAGGTCGTGGGCGATGAACAGGAACGCGATGCCCATCTCCTCCTGGACCTTCTTGAGGAGGTTCACCACCTGGGCCTGGATGGAGACGTCGAGCGCGGAGACCGGCTCGTCCGCCACGATCAGCTTCGGCTGCAGGGCCAGCGCGCGGGCCACCCCGATGCGCTGGCGCTGACCGCCGGAGAACTCGTGCGGGAAGCGGTTGTAGTGCTCGGGGTTGAGACCGACCAGCTCAAGGAGCTCCCGGACCTTCTTCTCCCGGCCGCCCGCCGGCTCGATCCCGTTGACCTCCATCGGCGACTTGATGATCGTGCCGACGGTCTGCCGCGGGTTGAGGGAGCTGTACGGGTCCTGGAAGATCATCTGGATCTCGGACCGGACCGGCGCCAGCTGCCTGCGCGAGGCACGCGTGATGTCCTGGCCCGAGTACGTGATCTTGCCGCCGGTCGGCTCCAGGAGCCGGGTGATGAGTCGGCCCGCGGTCGACTTGCCGCAGCCCGACTCGCCCACCAGACCGACGCTCTCGGCGACGCCGATGCTCAGGTCGATGCCGTCGACCGCCTGGACGGCGCCGACTTTTCGTTTGATCGGGAAGCCACCGTAGATCGGAAAGTGCTTCTGGAGGCCCTCGACCTTGAGCAGTTCCTCGGTCGACGTGCCGGCGGAACCCTGCTGTGCGGGGAGGGTGAGGTTGTCGCTCATGTCGCGGTGCTCCCTAGCGCAGCCGGGGCTGGATCTTGTCGATGAAGATGGTCTGCTTCTGCTCCGCCGACAGATGGCACGCGGAGGCGCGCCCGTCCGCCAGCGGCGGCCGTACGTCGGTGCAGAGGGTGCCCGACACCTCGCCGGTGAAGGCGCAGCGCGGGTGGAAGGGGCAGCCCGAGGGCGGGTTCAGCAGCGAGGGCGGCGAGCCGGGGATCGGCGTCAGGGCCTCGTTGATGTCGCCGTCCAGGCGCGGCATGGAACTGAGCAGACCCCAGGTGTACGGGTGCTTCGGCGTGCGGAGCACTTCCTTCACGCTGCCGCGCTCCACGGCCCGGCCCGCGTACATCACCAGCAGGTCGTCGGCCATGGTCGAGATGACGCCGAGGTCGTGCGTGATGAAGATGATCGCGGAGCCGAACTCCTGCTGGAGGTCCTTGAGCAGGTCCAGGATCTGGGCCTGCACCGTCACATCCAGCGCGGTGGTGGGCTCGTCGGCGATCAGCAGGTCGGGGTCGCACATCAGCGACATGGCGATCATCGCGCGCTGGCGCATACCGCCGGAGAACTGGTGCGGATAGTCGTCGAAGCGCGTCTTGGGCTGCGGGATGCCGACCTTCTCCAGCATCTGCACGGCCCGGACCTTGGCCTCCTTCTTGGAGGCGCCGGTGTGCTTCATGAACGGCTCGGACAGCTGGCGGCCCACCGTGTAGTACGGGGAGAGCGCGGTCAGCGGGTCCTGGAAGATCATCGCCATCTTGTTGCCGCGGAGCTGCTCGAGCTCCTTCTCCGTGGCGGTGACGAGCTCCTTGCCGTCGAGGACGATCTCGCCGTCGACAGTGCTGGTCCGGGGGTTGTGCAGGCCGAGGATCGTCAGGTTCGTGACGGACTTGCCCGATCCGGACTCGCCCACGATGCCGAGGGTCTTGCCGCGCTCGACGTCGAAGGAGAGCCCGTCGACCGCCTTGACGATGCCGTCCTCGGTGGAGAACTGCACCTTGAGATCGCGGACCGAGAGGAAGCTGTCCGGACCGGTCGGGGCCGGTGCGCCCTCGGGCTTGGTCAGTGTGGTCACGGTGGTTCGTTTCTTCCTAGGAGAGCCGGACGCGCGGGTCGATATAGGCGTACACGATGTCGGTAAGGATGTTCAGGATCAGGATGAAGAAGGCCCCGAACAGCATGATGCCCATCGTCAGCGGGAGGTCCTTGGTGACCGCGCCGTCCACGGCGAGGCGGCCGATTCCCTGGAGGGAGAAGGTCAGTTCGGTGACAACACCACCGCCGAGCAGGGCGCTGATGTCGATGCCGAGCACGGTGACGATCGGGATCAGCGAACCGCGCCAGGCGTAGCGGAAGAAGACGTACTTCTGTGACATGCCCTTGGCCCGAGCGGTGCGGACGTGTTCCTCCGCGAGCTGCTCGATCATCGAGGCGCGCGCCATACGCGTGTACTGCGCGGTGAAGATGGTGGCCATGACGACCATCGGGATGGACAGTCCGACGAGCCAGCCGACCGGGTCCTCGGTGAACGGCACGTACTTGGGGTCTTCCATCCAGCCGGTGCTGTAGACGAAGATGATCAGCGCGATCGGTCCGAGGAAGTAGATCTGGAACGAGCTGAGCACCATGGACGCGCCGGTGGAGACCTTGTCCACCAGGGAGCCGCGCTTGTAGGCGGAGAGCATGCCCGCGCCAAGACCCACGACCAGGAAGACGACCAGCGCGCCGATCGTCAGCGACAGGGTCAGCGGGAAGCGGTCCTTGATGAGGTTCCAGACCATGTCGTTGTAGTAGAACGACTGTCCGAGGCAGGGTGCGCTGCAGTGGCCCTGCGGGAAGTCACGGCCGGTCACGATGCCGGACATGAAGTCCCAGAACTGCTGCGCGATGGGCAGGTTCAGCCCAAGGGCGGTACGGATGTCATCGAGTCTCGCGGGCGAGCAGTCCTTGCCACAGGCCAGTGAGGCGTAGTCGGAGGGCGCTGCGACGAACAGGAAGAACGTGGCGGCGCCGATCAGGAACAGGGTGACGACGGCACCGACCGTGCGCCGGAGGATGAACTGAAACATGGCGGGGGGCTGCTCTCTGCGGAGACGTGCGGAGACGTGTTGGGACGGGTTCGCGGAACCGCGGGGGTGCGCTCCGCCTGGTGCGCACCCCCGCGGTCAGCCGTAGAGAGTTACGACTTCAGGAACAGCCGGGTGATGTCGATGTAGCTCGACTCGGTGCTGTAGCGGGCACCGCCGATGTTCGAACCGTAGAGCTGGAACTGCTTGGTGTACCAGAGCGGAGCGGAGGGGTTGACCTTCTCCAGGATGTAGTGCTGCGCTTCCTTCCAGGTCACGGCAGCCTCGGTCGGCTCCTGGGTCAGGGCCTTCTTGATGAGCTCCTGGACCTTCGGGTCGTTGATGTGCGAGTAGTTCGAGGACCCGTCGGCGACCTGGTCACCGTCGTAGATGGGCGTGATGACCGTGCCCGGCGACGGCCAGTCCTGGCCCCAGCCCGTGACGTACATGTCGTACGGGTTCTTGACCTTGCCGATCTGCTCGTAGTAGCTCGCGGAGTCGACTTCCTTGGCGACGACGTCGATGCCGATCTTCGTCAGCGCGTCCTCGATGGCGACCTTGCGCTTCTGGCCGGCCTCGCTGTTGGAGTACGCGTAGACGAGCTTCTTCTCGGCGGCCGGAACGTCCTTCAGGAGCTCCTTGGCCTTCGCGATGTTGCCCGCCGGCGTCTTCAGACGACCGTACGGGTCGTACGCGGCCTCGTAGCCCGGCAGGGTCGGGGCGAACAGGTTCGGGGCCGCGTCGCCACCGTAGGCGCCACCCTCGCCGGCGATGAGCGACTTGGAGTTGATGCCGTAGGTGATCGCGTCACGGACGGCCTTGTTCTTCACCCGGTCCAGGTTGAACGTCAGCGTCATGACGTAGGGCTGGTAGCCCTTGATCGTGCGCTTGTTGACGGCCGCGTCGCCGATGACCTTCTGGATCTGGGTCGCCTCGACGCCACCGGTGAGCTGGATGGCGTTCTTGGAGTCGCCCTGGTCGGCGATCAGACGGCTGGTCTGCGTCGACTCGGTGACACCGAAGTCGAAGTTGAAGCCGTCCACGTACTGGTGGCGCACGGAGTCGGTCTTCGGGTCCCAGTTCTCGTTCTTGACGAGCTTCATGGACTTGCCGACCTTGTACTCGGCGATCTTGTACGGGCCGGTCGAGACCGGGGCCGCGTCGTACTTCGCCTTCGTGTCGGTCTTCTCGGGGACGACCGAGTAGCCCGGCATGGCCAGCGTCTGCGGAAGGTCCGGACGCGCCGTGTCGAAGTGGAAGACGACCGTCTTGGCGTCCGGGGTGTCCAGGACCGTGGACGGCAGGTGCTTGGAGCCGAAGCCGCCGTCCTTCAGCGCGTCGCGGTACTTCGGGCCGCTCAGCCAGGTCTGCAGGTAGGTCGGGCCGTCGAAGATGAAATCGGCGTACTGACGCTCGACGGTGTGACGGATGTCGGCGGACGTGATGACGTTGCCGTTCTGGTCCTTGACGCCGTCCTTCAGCGTGTAGGTCCAGGTCTTGCCACCGTCCGATGACGTGCCCGAGTCGGTCGCGAGGTCACCGACGACCGAGACGTTGCCCTTGCCGTCCTCCTCGAAGTTGGTCAGGCCGCGGTAGAGCAGGTTGGCGACCTGGCCGGCGTCCGAGACGTAGATCTGGCCCGGGTCCAGGTGAGTGAGGCCCGACTCCTGGAAAACCTGGACGGTACCGCCGCTCTTGGCGCCGGCGACCTCCTCGGCGGGGCCGGTCGACGCGGCTGCGTCGCCGTAGACGACCGCCTTCGACTGCTCGGCGGCCTCGGCCTGGTCCTTCTTGGAGTCCTTGCCGGAGTTGCTGCCCTTGTTCTCGGAGCAACCAGTGAGCGCGAGCGAGCCGGCCGCGATGGCGACCACGATGGCCCGCGTTCTGCGCGAATTGAGCGACTTCATTTTGGCGAATACCTACCTGTCAGTTGTTATCCATGAGTACTGCCTGACGTGACCGACAGGCCACGCGGGGGCGGCAGTCACCCCCCACCAATGGACGGTTCAGCGCCCGGACTTGGGGTCGAACGCATCCCGTACGGAGTCTCCGAGGAGGTTGAAGCACAGGATGAAGATCACCAGCGCCAGGCCCGGGAAGAACATGAAGGACGGATCGGGCTCCGCGTACTTGGCACCGGCGGCGAACAGGCGCCCCCAGTCGGGAGTCGGCTCGACGAAGCCGACGCCCGCGAAGGACAGGAACGCGATGGTGAGAATCGTGCTGGGCAGCTGGTACGTGAACTGCACCAGGATCGGCGAGACCACGTTGGGCAGGATCTCCTTGCGGATGATCCGCCACGGAGAGGCACCCGAGACCTTCGCCGCCTCCACGAACTCACGGTCGCGCAGGGACAGCACCGTGGAGCGGATCAGACGGGCCATGCCCATCCAGCCCAGCACCCACAGCACGATCAGCATGGCCACCGCGCGGAGGTACGTGGGGGTTTCCTCCCGCGGGTCCACGAAGAACGCGGTCACGACGGGCATGAACGCGATGAAGAACAACTGTGAGGGGAAAGAGAGGAAGAAGTCCGTGACCCGGCCGATCCAGTAGTCGGTACGACCGCCGACGTAGCCGCCGATCAGACCGATGAGGATGCCCGTGATCATGACCAGCACGGTCACGCCCACCGCCATGAACAGCGAGGTGCGCATGCCGTACATCAGCATGGCGAAGACGTCACGGCCCAGCTGCGGCTCCACACCGAACCAGTGGGTCCCCGAGACACCGCCGAAGTAGCCGAGAGGCAGCCCGAACTCGTCCAGGACGGGACTACTGTCCGCGTACGTGGGGTCCTGGCCGTACAGCGTGTAGGGGTTCGTCCCGCTGATCTTGGTGAGCAGCGGGGCCGCCAGTGCGATGACGAAGTAGAAAATGACTACGCAAGCGCAGATGACACCGGTACGGTCACGCTTGAAGCGCTGCCACATCAACTGCCCGGGGGAACGACCCTCGAGACTCTGCTCGCCCTTGACGGGCTCGGGGTTCGTGTCGAGCTCGGGGTCCAAGGCGATCGAGGGCCCGGAGCCTTCAGCCTTGGCTGGACTGGTCATGTGTGTTCTTCCCCCGGGGGGTTGGAGAGTTGAGCGCAGCACAGATACCGGCGGGTTCTGTGGTTTGGGGGAACTTTCGCCAAGTAAGTCAACGCGCGTCAAGGCCGGAAGGCATAGGGATCTCCCTACCGTCGAAATTTTGAGCAAAAATTGCAAAGATTGACACCTGCGCGCGCTTGACACGCATAACGGAAAATCGACCAAACGGACATACGGGGATGGATTTCTGTTTACATGTCCGAAACTTGATCGTTGGTTCACCGGTATCCGAACATCGGTGCACAGCCATCAGACAGTAACCCCTGCGGGCATGCCGAAAGCCCGGTTCCCGTCATGGTCGTCATGACGGGAACCGGGACCGGTGAAACAGTGTCAGCCGTGCTTGGCGCGGCTCGCGGAGCGGGCGCGCTCGCGGGCGTCCAGGTTCACCTTGCGGATGCGAACCGCCTCCGGGGTGACCTCGACACACTCGTCGTCGCGGCAGAACTCCAGGGACTGCTCCAGGGAGAGCTTGCGCGGCGGGACGATCGCCTCGAACGAGTCGGCCGAGGACGACCGCATGTTCGTGAGCTTCTTCTCCTTGGTGATGTTCACGTCCATGTCGTCGGAGCGCGAGTTCTCGCCGACGATCATGCCCTCGTACACCTCGGTGCCGGGGTCGGTGAACAGCACACCGCGCTCCTGGAGGTTCGTCATCGCGAACGCGGTGACGGCGCCGGCCCGGTCGGCGACCAGCGAACCGTTGTTACGGGTCGCCAGCACACCGAACCAGGGCTCGTGGCCCTCGTGGATGGAGTGCGCGATACCGGTGCCGCGCGTGCCGGTCAGGAACTCCGTACGGAAGCCGATGAGCCCGCGAGAGGGCACGACGAACTCCATCCGGACCCAGCCCGAGCCGTGGTTGGACATGTTGTCCATCCGGCCCTTGCGGACGCCCATGAGCTGCGTGACCGGGCCCATGTGCTCCTCGGGCACGTCGATCGTCATGCGCTCGACGGGCTCGTGGATCTTGCCGTCGATCTCCTGCGTGACCACCTGCGGCTTGCCGATGGTCAGCTCGAAGCCCTCGCGGCGCATCTGCTCGACCAGGATGGCGAGCGCCAGCTCACCACGGCCCTGGACCTCCCAGGCGTCGGGACGCTCGGTGTCGAGGACGCGCAGCGAGACGTTACCGACCAGCTCGCGGTCGAGGCGGTCCTTGACCTGCCGGGCGGTGACCTTGCGGTCCTTGACCACGGCCTTGTTCTCTGCGCCCTTGCCGGTGCCGCCACGGCCGACCATCGGCGAGGTGTTCGTGCCGATGGTCATGGAGATCGCCGGCTCGTCGACCGTGATGAGCGGCAGCGCGATCGGGTTCTCGGGGTCGGCGAGGGTCTCACCGATCATGATGTCCGGGATACCGGCGACGGCACAGATGTCACCCGGGCCGGCCATCTCGGCGGGCCTGCGGGTGAGCGCCTCGGTCATCATCAGCTCGGTGATGCGGACGTTGGACATCGTGCCGTCACGCTTGATCCACGTGACGGTCTGGCCCTTGCGCAGCTCGCCCTGCTCGACGCGAAGCAGCGCGATACGGCCGAGGAAGTTGTCGGCGTCCAGGTTGGTGACGTGCGCCTGGAGCGGAGCGGCCTCGTCGAACTGCGGGGCCGGGACGTGCGACAGGATCGTGGAGAAGAACGGCTCCAGGCTGTTGCTGTCGGCCGGGACGGTGCCGTCCGCCGGCTTGGTCAGCGAGGCGACACCGTCACGCGCACACGCGTAGACGATGGGGAACTCGATCTGCTCCTCGTCCGCGTCCAGGTCCAGGAACAGGTCGTACGTCTCGTTGACGACCTCGTCGATCCGGGAGTCCGGGCGGTCGGTCTTGTTGATGCAGAGGATGACCGGCAGACGCTGCTGGAGCGCCTTGCGCAGCACGAACCGGGTCTGCGGCAACGGCCCCTCGGAGGCGTCGACGAGCAGAACGACGGCGTCCACCATCGACAGACCGCGCTCGACCTCGCCGCCGAAGTCGGCGTGGCCCGGGGTGTCGATGATGTTGATGGTGATGACGTCCCCCCCGTCCTTCGGGTGGTACTTCACCGCCGTGTTCTTGGCGAGGATCGTGATGCCCTTCTCACGCTCCAGGTCGTTCGAGTCCATCATGCGGTCGTCGAGCGACTCGGCGGCGTGCGCGGCGAAGGCACCGGCCTGCTTCAGCATGGCGTCGACCAGTGTCGTCTTCCCGTGGTCGACGTGGGCGACGATGGCGACGTTGCGGATGTCGTGGCGCGTGGCCATATTGCGGCGTACTCCCGGCTTGAGTGGATGGCCTGCGCGTACGTCTGTGTTACGCGGACCCTGCCGGGCTGAACATGCCACGGCCTTACCCCATCGTACGGGCCCGGGAGCGCGGGGGCTCGCCGGGCCGTCCGGGTGAGGCGACCGTCACGGTCGGGGCGAGGCCTTGCTGCCCGGCGTGACGCCCTTCTTCAGGAAGCCCATGTCCTCGTAGAGAGGCGTCTGGAAACCGAAGGCGCCCAGGTTGGCGACGTTCTTCTTCACGGCCAGGAGCTGGGGCCGCTGGAAGAGAGGGATGGACCCGCCGGCCGCCCAGATCCGGGCGTCGGCCTTCCGCACCAGCGAGGCCGACCTGCCCTCGTCGAGGGTGGCGATGGCCTGGTCGAAGAGCTGGTCCACCTGGTCGGTGCCGACGCGGGTGTAGTTCTGCTCGACGTTGAGCGACCCGTCGGCGGCGGGCACGGGCTTGGCGTAGATGGGCCGGGCGTCGGTGGCGGGGAAGGCGGACGCGGGCCACGAGTACAGGGCCAGGTCGTACTGCCCGGAGGCGATGTGGTCCTTGAAGTAGCTGTCGTCGGACACCTTGGTGACGGCGGTACGGATGCCGACCCGGTCCAGCATCCGCGTGATCCGCTCGCCCACGGCCCGCAGCGTGGCGGAGCCCGGCCCCGAGGGCAGCACGAACCGCAGGGTCAGCGGCTTGCCGTCCTTGGCGAGCGCCCCGGCAGCGGCGGCCCCGGCGGGAGCGGGAGTGCCCTTGGGCGCGTAGGCACCGGCGGGCGCACCGCCCTGGTCCGGGTGCTTGTGGAGGGACTGCTTGCCGTCCTGGGCGAGGTTCTTCTTCCCCGACCCGTCCTGATGGTCCCGGGGGTCCTGGTGATCCTCACGGACGGGCTCGCCGTACGGCTTGTCGTCGTCGCCGACGACGTAGTTCCCGTCCTCGTCACTGGTGCTCTCACTGGCCTTCGGGGAGGCGGAGGGAGAAGCGGACTCACCGCCGGCCTTCTTCCCCTCACCCCCGGCGACCTTCTCGCCGTCCTTCTTCTTCGGCTTGCCGAGCGGGCCGCCCTGGACCCAGCCGGCGTCGGCGAGCAGCGCCTCGGCCTCGTCGGTGTCCTGGCCGCCGAGCGCGCCGCTGTTGTCGGCGTAGGCGGCCTGTCCGGAGAGCGCGAGATGACTGCCGACCGGCACGGCGGGCAGCCCCAGCGGCTTGAGTACGAGACCGGCCAGCGCCTCCCGGTCCAGCGCACGGGCGACGGCGCGGCGCACCCGCTCGTCGGCGAGGGGGCCGTCGGCGCCGTTGAGGGCGAGCTGGGTGTAGGCGGGTTCGAGGGACTTGCGCACCTCGAACCCGCTGAGCGACTGCTGCTGCTCCCGGTACTTGGCGTCCGCCTCGCGCTGCGCGCTCCGGGCGACGGTCTCCGCGTCGGCGGCCTCCTCGTCGGAGCCGTGCGCGATGGCCCAGGACCGCAGGGCGCGGGCCGGGGTGCGCGCGGCGCCGGGCCCCTGGAGCGGGGTCGACTTGCCGCGCGCGGCGAGCACGATGCGCTCGGCCTCGCCGGGGTCGATCTCGGCGACGTCGACCTTGCCCGCGGCGAGCGCCTCGGCGCGCTTGTCACGCGGTACGGCGTGCAGCACGATGCCGTCGAGCCGGGGGGTACGCCCCCACCAGCGCGGGCTGCGGACGAGGACGACGTCACCGTCCGCCTTGGCGATCTTCTTGAGGTGGAACGGCCCCGCGGTGACCTTGAGCTTGCGCCGGGCCCCGTCGTTGAAGGAGTCCGGGGTGCCCATGACCTCCTTGGGGTACAGCGGCGAGAAGAGCGACTTCCAGTCGGCGTACGGGCGGCTGAAGGTCACCTTGACCTCAAGGTCGTTCGCCCCGCGCTGCACCTTCTCGATGCGGTCGTACCCGGCGTTGCGGGCGGTCCAGTACGCGGAGTCCTTGCCGGACAGGGCACGCCACTGGGCGGCGAAGTCGGCGGCGCCGATCTCCCGGCCGTCGCTCCAGACGGCCTGCTGGTGCAGCTTGTAGAGGACCACCTGGCGGGGCTCGGTGTCGACGACCTTCGCGGACTCCAGGAAGTCGGCGTTGCGCACCGGCCGCCCGTTCGCGTCGAGCCGGTACATCGACGGCAGCACGGCCTGCGCGATCCGGGTGGTCGTCGCGTCGGCGTCCGCCTGGAAGGTGTTGAGGGTCTCCGGTACGGAGTCCACGGCCCAGCGCAGAGTGCCGCCGTCGGCGAGCAGGGCGCGGGCGGCGGGGGCGATGTCCTGCCCGGCGAGCGGCTTGCTCGCCCCGTCCTCGTCACCGCCGCACGCGGTGAGCAGGGGCACGGCGAGCACGCCGGCGGTGAGAAAGGCGACCGAGCGCGTGACCGCGCGCAGTCCGACGCCGTGGTGGGACATCTCTGCTTACCTCCGGAGGCCTCGGGCGTTATGATCACTTTTGGCGGTATATGGAGCTGATCGCATGTATCCGGCCACTGAAGAGGAAAGGGTTCGGCAACGGACCGCGACACGGCGACGACAGCCTGGAAGCCCACCCGTGCGGCGCAGCGCACCCCGGGATGCACCCGTACGCCTCGGCCAATCGGTGCACATCCCTTCCCACCGACAGGTGTGACGCGCAACACTCGCAGGCGCATGAACGTTGCCGTCCAAGGCCCCTGGCCTACGAAGTGAGGTCACGTCATGTCCGTGAACGACGAACTGACATCCATCCAGCGCTGCCTCGACGACCTGTTCCGTTCGATGGGCCGTCTGGAGCAGCAGATCGGCAAAGGCGGCCTGGAACTGCGCCGCCTCCGCAGCGACGCCAACCACCTGCGCGAAAGCCTCGCGCTGCTCCGCGAGGCCGCCCCCGGGCTCGCAGAGCCCCGGCGCCCCGACCTCGTGTCCATCTCCGACACCCCGTACGACAACACGCTGTGGACGGACTCGGACGACGAAGGTCTCGGCGCCCGCGACCGGCACGCCCCCTGAGAATCCGACCGGAGCTCTCCTTGGCCACTGGTACCGAACCACCGGATACGGACCCCCATCCGAAGAGCGGCGGCGTACGGACCCGTACGCGCGCCGCCATCGACGCCCCGCATCTGCGGACCGACCGCTGGTGGCTGGCGCCCGCCGCCACGGCCGCCGGTCTGCTGGCGTTCATCGTGTACTCGACCTGGCGGGCGTTCGCGAACGCCGACTACTACGCGGCCCCGTACGTCTCGCCGTTCTACTCGCCCTGTCTGGCGGACAACTGCGCGCCCATGCGGGGCGGCCCCAACGCCGACCTCTTCGGCAGTTGGTGGGGCATCTCCCCCGCGATCATCATCCTGGTCTTCCCGCTGGGCTTCCGCCTGACCTGCTACTACTACCGCAAGGCCTACTACCGGGGCTTCTGGGCCTCCCCGCCCGCCTGCGCGGTGGCCGAGCCGCACAAGAAGTACACCGGCGAGACCCGCTTCCCGCTGGTCTTCCAGAACATGCACCGGTACTTCTTCTACGCGGCCCTCGTGGTCGCCGGGATCCTCACCTACGACACGGTCCTGGCCTTCCGCGACGAGCACTACAACTGGGGCCACATGGGCCTCGGCACCCTGGTCTTCCTGCTCAACATCACGCTGATCTGGGCGTACACGCTCTCCTGCCACTCCTGCCGGCACATCGTCGGCGGCAAGCTCAAGCACTTCTCCAAGCACCCCGTGCGCTACCGCGCCTGGCAGTGGGTCGGGAAGCTGAACGCCCGTCACATGCAGCTCGCCTGGGCGTCGTTGGTGAGCGTCGGGCTCGCCGACTTCTACGTGTACCTGGTCGCCTCCGGCGCTTTCGATGATCCGACCATCTTCTAGAGGAAAAGGAACAGCTTCTGATGTCCGTGGTCGACCGGCAGGAATGGGACGTCGTCGTGGTCGGCGCGGGCGGCGCGGGACTGCGCGCCGCCATCGAGGCACGCGAGCGCGGCGCCCGTACGGCGGTGATCTGCAAGTCCCTCTTCGGCAAGGCGCACACGGTGATGGCCGAGGGCGGGATCGCCGCCGCCATGGCCAACGTCAACAGCCATGACAACTGGCAGGTCCACTTCCGCGACACCATGCGCGGCGGCAAGTTCCTCAACCAGTGGCGGATGGCGGAGCTGCACGCGCAGGAAGCGCCGGACCGGGTCTGGGAGTTGGAGACCTGGGGCGCCCTCTTCGACCGAACGAAGGACGGCCGGATCTCCCAGCGCAACTTCGGCGGCCACGAGTACCCGCGTCTCGCGCACGTCGGCGACCGCACCGGCCTGGAACTCATCCGCACCCTGCAGCAGAAGATCGTCTCCCTCCAGCAGGAGGACAAGAAGGAGACCGGCGACTACGAGTCCCGGCTGAAGGTCTTCCAGGAGTGCACGGTCACCAGGATCATGAAGAACGGCGACCGTGTCTCTGGTGTCTTCGCCTACGAGCGTGAGACCGGCCGTTTCTTCGTCATCGAGGCCCCTTCCGTCGTCATCTCGACCGGTGGCATCGGCAAGTCCTTCAAGGTGACGTCGAACTCGTGGGAGTACACGGGCGACGGCCACGCGCTGGCCCTGCTCGCCGGGGCGCCGCTGCTGAACATGGAGTTCGTGCAGTTCCATCCGACGGGCATGGTCTGGCCGCCGTCGGTCAAGGGCATCCTCGTCACGGAGTCGGTCCGCGGCGACGGTGGCGTGCTGCGCAACTCCGACGGCAAACGCTTCATGTTCGACTACATCCCGGACGTCTTCAAGGAGAAGTACGCCGAGTCGGAGGCCGAGGGCGACCGCTGGTACGAGGACCCGGACAACAACCGCAGGCCCCCCGAACTGCTCCCCCGGGACGAGGTGGCCCGCGCCATCAACTCGGAGGTGAAGGCGGGCCGCGGCTCCCCGCACGGCGGAGTGTTCCTGGACGTGTCCACCCGCATGCCCGCCGACGTCATCCGACGCCGACTGCCGTCCATGTACCACCAGTTCAAGGAACTGGCGGACGTCGACATCACGGCGGAGGCGATGGAGGTCGGGCCCACCTGCCACTACGTGATGGGCGGGATCGCGGTCGAGTCCGACACCGCGGCGGCGCGCAACGTACAGGGCCTCTTCGCGGCCGGTGAGGTCGCGGGCGGGATGCACGGCTCCAACCGGCTCGGCGGCAACTCCCTCTCCGACCTGCTGGTGTTCGGCCGCCGGGCCGGACTGCACGCGGCCGAGTACGCCAACACGCTCGCCGCCCGACCGGCCGTGGACGACCCCCAGATCGACGAGGCGGCGGCCGAGGCCCTGCGCCCCTTCTCCGCGGAGAGCCCGGCCCCCGGCAAGGACGAGGGGCGTCCGGCGGAGAACCCGTACACCCTCCACCAGGAACTCCAGCAGACCATGAACGACCTGGTCGGCATCATCCGCCGCGAGGGCGAGATGGAGCAGGCGCTGGAGAAGCTGGCCGAGCTGCGGGTACGGGCCCACCGCGCCGGTGTCGAGGGCCACCGCCAGTTCAACCCGGGCTGGCACCTCGCCCTCGACCTGCGGAACATGCTGCTGGTCAGCGAATGCGTGGCCCGGGCGGCGCTGGAGCGCACCGAGTCGCGCGGCGGCCACACCCGTGAGGACCATCCGACGATGGACCGCGAGTGGCGCAATGTGAACCTGCTGTGCCAACTCGCCGACCCTGCCGCCGGGTTGGCGGCCACGGACTCGGTGAACGGCCTGGTCGCACTCACCCGCGAGACCACCGAACCCGTCCGCCCCGACCTGCTCGCCCTCTTCGAGAAAGAGGAGCTGGTCAAGTACCTCACCGACGAGGAGCTGTACGAGTGAGCAGCAGTGGAGTGAACGGCATTGGAGTGAGCAGTAGCTACGAGGCCCGCTTCAAGGTGTGGCGCGGCGATGTGCAGGGCGGCGGGCTGAAGGACTTCGCGGTCGAGGTGAACGAGGGCGAGGTCGTCCTCGACATCATCCACCGGCTCCAGGCGACCCAGGCCCCCGACCTCGCCGTCCGCTGGAACTGCAAGGCGGGCAAGTGCGGTTCGTGCTCGGCGGAGATCAACGGGCGGCCCCGGCTGCTGTGCATGACCCGGATGTCGGTGTTCGGCCGTGAGGAGACGATCACGGTAACTCCCTTGCGGGCCTTCCCCGTTGTCCGGGATCTGGTCACCGACGTCGGGTTCAACTACGCCAAGGCCCGCGAGGTGCCGTCCTTCGTGCCGCCCGCCGAACTCGGCCCCGGTGAGTACCGGATGATGCAGGAGGACGTGGACCGGCCGCAGGAGTTCCGCAAGTGCATCGAGTGCTTCCTGTGCCAGGACACCTGCCATGTGGTCCGCGACCACGAGGAGAACAAGCCGGCCTTCGCGGGCCCGCGCTTCCTGATGCGGGTCGCGGAACTCGACATGCACCCTCTGGACGCGGCGGCGGAGTCCGGCCTGGACCGCAAGAAGACCGCCCAGGACGAACACGGCCTCGGCTACTGCAACATCACCAAGTGCTGCACCGAGGTCTGCCCTGAGGGCATCCACATCACGGACAACGCCCTGATTCCCTTGAAGGAACGGGCAGTTGACCGCAAGTACGACCCGCTGGTGTGGCTGGGCTCGAAGATCAGGAGGCGTGGCACGGATTCATGAGCGGGCCGGGCTCATGAGGAGGCTGATGACCTGTTCGAGGCTGTGCTCGGCGATCCCGCGCATGAAGACGGGGTCCGGGAACGCGCCCACGTCGAGCAGGCGCAGCGGCCCGGTGGCCAGGGAGAGGTGCATCGCGAGCCGGTAGAGGTGCAGCCGGTTCGGGTCGAGGTCCGGGGCGGGAGTGTGCCTGGGGGTGCGCAGGCCCTCGTACAGCGTCCCGAACCGCTGGCGCAGGAAGACGTGCTCCCACTCCGCGTCGAAGTACAGCAGACCCTCGATGTCGATGAGTGCCGGTTCGCCGTCCGGGGTCACCAGGACGTGGTCCGGGCCGAGTTCGCCGTGGATGAGGGAGAGCGGGCCGGTTCGGGGTCGAACCTCGGCCGCCAAGTGCCGTACGAGAGCCGCTAGTTCACTGTGCAGGGCGGCGGCTCGTGGCTGCCGTACGACGAGGTCGGCGAGGTCGTGCAGGGCGCGGTCCGTGATGATGCGCTCACACGAACTCCCGTACGACACCCCGCCCTTGTCGACGAGGCCGACCTTGCCGAGGCGGGGTCCGGTGGTGCCGTGCAGTACGCCGAGCAGGTCCCCGAGGCGGTCCAGGACCCGGGCGCCGGTCGCCGGGTCGCGTTCCAGGAGCACCTCCAGGTCGCCGCCGCCCGGGTGCCCCCGTACGTCCTCGACGACCGCCGCGTCCGCCGGGAGGTGGGTGTGCGCGGGGTCGGCGTACAGGAGGCGCGGGGTGCGGACGCCGACGGCCGCGAGGCGGTCGTGGCAGGCCGTGAACAGGTCGAGGCCGGTGGCATGGGCGAGGGGGTCGCGGTGGTCGATGGGACCGGCGTCCCAGAGGTCCTCGTCCGGCGACCAGACGTACGCGACGGCCGTCGTGCCGTCGTCGAGGGCGAGCCGGTAGACGCCCTTCTTGCTGCCGCCGCGCAGCCGGGTGACCCCGGCCAGGCTCCGGGCCGGGCCGAGGGCTGCGCGGGTGAGGGGGGCGAGGTCGGCGGTGGTGAGTGCCCGGCGGGTCGCGCCGGTCACGCGTCGACGCGCGGGCGCGTGGACAGCAACTGGAGGTAGCCGCCCGCCCCGATCAGCAGCACGCTGGAGGCAAAGGCGGCATCGATGAGGGCCGAGGAACCGTCGAACACGTCCAACGCTCCGTACGACATGCTCAGGAACAGGCCCGCGGCGAAGAGAACCGTTCCGTAGCCCCACAGCGCGGGCCGCAGGGTCCGGCGCCGCAACCACGGCAGCAGCCATCCGGTGGCGACCGCCACCGCACCGCACACGACCATGCCGCCCAGCACCAATGCGGCCGTCGCCAACAGGTACCCGTTCATCCCCTGCCCCCTTCGAACACGTCTCCGTAAAACCTACCCACTGCCCCTGTTCTGCCACTCCTGCCCCACCCCGGTCGCGATACCGCGATCACCCCCATACGCTCGCAAATGTGACGCCCTCCCTTACCAGGGGCCGGCCACGGCGAGCCGCGTCCCACATACCCGTGCGCCTGGCGCATACCGCCCTGGGCGGGGCGATCGGGGTGATGTGGCTGGTGCTGCCCGGGGTGACGGCGGGCCACGAGGGCCACGAGCGTCACGAGGTGCCCGTGTCGGCGGTCGGCAGCGCGCCCGGTACCGCGGCCCAGGAGGACGAGACCTCCACCGGCGATCTGGTCCTGCCCCTGGTGGCGGCAGGTACGGCGATCGCGGTGGCCGCGTACGGCTACGCCCGCCGCAGACGCCGCAACCGTACGGCTCCCGCTGTCCCGGCCACGGGCGTGACACCGCCGCCCGCCCCCGAACTCGACCGGCAGGCCCGCAGATCGCTGGTCACGGCCGACGACTGCGTACGCACCAGCCGTGAGGAACTCGGCTTCGTGGAGGGGCTGTTCGGGGCCGAGGCGGTCGCGCCCTTCACGGAGGCCGTGCGCTACGCGGAGACCGAACTGTCGGCCGCCTTCCAGCTGCGCCAGGCGTACGACGACAACCCGGCGGACGCCTCCCGGGACACCCTCGACGAGATCGTCGCGCGGTGTGTGGACGCGGGCCGGCGACTGGACGCGGAGGCCGCCGGCTTCGACCAACTGCGCGCCCTGGAACAGGACATGAGCGGCGCCCTGAGACACGCCGAGGTCCGCTTCCGCGAGCTGAACGGCCGTACGGGAGCCGCCGGATCGACCCTGGCCGACCTGGGTGAGCGGTACGCGCCCACCGCGTCCTTCTCTGCCTCAGCCCAGGTAGAACAGGCCAAGGACCGCCTGGTGTTCGCAACGACGAGTCTCAACAGGGCCCGTCAGTCGGCCGACTTGGGCGACACGGACCGGGCGGTACTGCATCTGCGCGCCGCCGAGGGCGCGATCGCCCAGGCCGAGGTGTTCGTGGACGGCGTCGACCGCCTCGCGTCCACACTGGCCGCCGCCGCACAGGCGGTACCGGAGGCCCTGGACGAGGCGGAGGCAGCGGTAGTGGAGGCACGGGAGCGGCTGGCGGACGAGGGTCATGTCCGGCGGGCCGAGGCCACGCTGGCCGCCGTACGGGAGGAGGCCGCCGCCGGGCCCTACGACCCCCTGGAGGCCCTGCGCCGGGTCGCTGAGGTGTCCGCACCCCTCGGAGCGGTCCCAGCCGCCCTCCGGCTCGTCGCACGCGGGACCACCACCGACACGGACGCCCTGATCGGCACCCACCGAGGCGCGGTGGCCGCCGAGGCCCGCACCCGCCTCGCGGAGGCCCGCCGCCTCCTGGACCGGAACCCGACAGAGGCCGACACCTTCGCCCGCCAGGCCCGAGACCTGGCCGAACGTGACATCCGCGCCCACGGAAACCCCTACGGCGGCCGCCCCGAACACACGAACGGCATCGCCGGAGCAGTCCTAGGCGGAATCCTCCTCGGCGACCTCCCGGACGCCCAGGGCGAGGCCCTGACAGGCGGCGCCCCGGGCTCGTTCGGCGGCCCGGCAACGCGGGCGCGACGGGGGGTAGCGCCCTGAAGGGGCGCGCCCCAAAGGGGCGCGGGGAACTGCGCGACCAGCCACAACAAACCGGCAGCCGCACGACAACACACCGAGGCAGGACGGTAGGCGCCCACCTAGCGGACACCCCGCCCAGCGCCCCGTAAGAACTCTCCGTGAACTCCGTAAGAGCGCGTCTGTCCGTCAGAACAGACTCAGCAGCGCCTCCGCCGGGTCCGCGAGGACCGTTCCCCCGTCGGGGAGCGGCAGCTCGAACCACACCGTCTTGCCCCGGGGGGTCCTGCGGGAGCCCCAGGCCGCGCTGAGGAGGCCGACCAGCTGGAGTCCGCGTCCGCCCTCGTCCGTGTCGCGGGCGCGGCGGCGACGCGGCTGGACCAGGCCCGCGTCCCAGACCTCGCACACCAGCATGCGGTCGAGCAGCAGGCGGAGCCGGATCTCGCCCTCGCCGTAGCGCAGCGCGTTGGTGACCAGCTCGCTGACCAGCAACTCCGTGGTGTCGATGAGGGGTTCGAGGCCCCACGCGGTGAGCTGGGTGCGCGTGTACTCACGGGCACGGCCCACGCTGCGCGGTTCGCGCGGCAGGGTCCAGTCGCCGACGGAGTCGGCGGGCAGCCCCTGGACACGTGCCATCAGCAGGGCGATGTCGTCCTCGCCGTGGTGGGTGTCGAGGGTGTTGAGGACGTGGTCGCAGACGTCCTCCAGCGGCTGGGAGGGGTCGCTGAGGGCGCCCACGAAGGCTTGCAGGCCCTCGTCGAGGGGGTGGTCGCGCGATTCGACCAGTCCATCCGTGTAGAGCGCCAATAGGGAGCCTTCGGGTAGTTCGACCTCGACCTCCTCGAAGGGCTCCCCGCCGACACCGAGCGGCATGCCCGGCGGCACGTCGAGCATCAGCGCGTCCTCGCCCGGTTCGAGGAGGACGGGCGGCAGATGGCCGGCGTTGGCGAAGGTGCACCTGCGGGTCACCGAGTCGTAGACCGCGTAGATGCAGGTCGCGAGGTACACCTCGGAGAGGTCGGCGTCGCGGGGCTGGCGGGCGGCGCGGGTGGCCTGCTGGACGCCGCCGGGGGTGCCGAGGCCGCGCGCGATCTCGTCCAACGCGGAGAGCACTTCCGCCGGTTCGAGGTCGAGCAGGGCCAGGGTGCGGACCGCTGTGCGGAGTTCGCCCATGGCGACGGCGGCGCGCAGCCCCCGTCCCATCACGTCGCCGACCACCAACGCGGTGCGGTTGCCGGGGAGTTCGATGACGTCGAACCAGTCGCCGCCGACCTCGGTCGCCGCGTTGCCGGGCAGGTATCGGCAGGCGATGTCCAGGCCGGAGGCCTCCGGGTCGCCCGGGGGGAGGAGGGAGCGCTGGAGGATCAGGGCGCGTTCGTGTTCACGCCGGTACAGGCGGGCGTTGTCGATACAGACGGCGGCCCGCGCGGCCAACTCCCAGGCCAGCGCCCGGTCCCGCTCCCCGAACGGCTCGCTGCCCTTCGTACGGGAGAACTGTGCGAGGCCCACGACGGTGTCGTGGGCGACCATCGGGACAGCCAGGGTGGACTGGATGGCGCCGTTGTCCTCGGCGGGGACGAGTTGGGGGCGGGCGGTGCGCAGGGCGTCCGCGCAGGGCGAGTTGAACGGGAAGTGGTGGACGGCGCCGACGGCGACAGGTGCCTTGCCGCCGGCGAAGGGCGCGTCGGAGACGGCGCTGGCATAGGCGACGCGGCGGAGTTCCGCGCTGCCGTCGGCCAGCCCGGGCGGGGTCTCGTCGCCGGCCAGCAGGCCCTGGTACAGGTCGACGGTCGCGAGGTCGCAGAAGCCGGGGACGACGACGTCGAGGAGTTCGCGCGCGGTCGTTTCCAGGTCCAGGGAGTTCCCGATGCGGGAGCCGGCCTCGTTCAGAAGGGCGAGATTGCGCCGTGCGGCGGCGGCCTCGCGGGCGGCGGCCCGGCGGGCGGTGATGTCGAGGGCGAGCCAGGCGACACCGATGGGGCGGCCGGTGCCGCTGTGCACGCGGTACAGGTTGACCGACCAGTGCCGGCGCTCGTCGGAGCCGGGCACGAAGCCGGTGATGTGCATGTCCGTGATCGAGTCGCCGGTCTCCAGGACCCGGCGCAGCGTCGCGGAGACCCGCTCGGCCTCGGGAGAGCGCAGGTAGTCGTAGACGCCACGGCCCCGGTGGTCGTCGACCGTGCCGCCGTAGATCGAGGCGAAGCGCTCGTTGGCGCGCCGGATGCGGAGATCGGTGTCGATCAGCAGAAAGCCGAACGGAGATTGTCCGAATATCGCCTGCGAGGCGGCGAGGTCGGTCTCGATCTGGCGCAGCGTCCGGACATCGACGACGATGCAGACGGCGGCCTTCTCGCCCTCCTCCGTCCGCGTCGGCATCACATAGACCTCGGCGAGGCCCTCCCGGGGGCCGTCCGCACCCGGCTGGGGCTCACGGACGCGGAACGGGACGACTCCGGTCCACTCCCGGCCGTCGAGGATCTCCGCCATCTTCCGCTGGCCGCGCTCGCGCAGATCGGGGTCGATGAAGGCCTCGATGGGGTCCATGCCCACGGCCCGCCCGGCGGGGATGCCGAAGATCTTCTCGGCGCGCAGGCTCCACTGGTCGACGAGGCCGTCGGGGCCGATGGAGAACGACGCCACCTTGATGTAGTCGTAGATCGAGCCGGGTGGGCTGCTCTGCCACATGGGGTCACCTGTCACGTCACGCGCGTGGTCCTGCGCGGTGTCACGTGTCGCATCGCGCACCGGCCCGCCCATGGTGCCACGCGTGGTTTCACGTGTCGCATCGCGTATCGCGTCACCGCCGCCAGAACTCCTGACGCCCGTCGCACGACGTGGCGCACCGGCCGCGGCATCACCCGCGACCCCCGCACTCGCGCCGCCCGACGGGTCCTTGGACTCCGTGGCCTTCGCTGGTATCTCGCTCACGCGAACCGTCCCCTCCAGCTCACCGCGTCCGGCACCAGTCACCGGGGGCGGCTGCCCGCAGTATCCAGCACTACGGCGCCCCACAACACGGTGTTCACGATCACAGGACGATCCCGATGCTTTTCGGACCGGCCCGCGACAACACTCCCAGTCTTCTAACCAGGGGAGCACCCGTCGAACCCCGATCGACGACAACTGCCAGTGGCCTGAACCACAAGGTCGACAGCTCAAGGGCGGACGTACAGCCACCATTCACCCCGGCGCACGGTTCGTCGCTCTCCGTACACGGGCTCACTCCGTCCGCGCTCAGCCCGGTACCGACAGCTCGAACCACACCGTCTTGCCCGCGTCGGCGGGGCGGGTGCCCCAGCGGCTGGACGAGTGGGCGACCAGCTGGAGTCCCCGGCCGCCCTCCTCGTCGGGCCGGGCGGCACGCTCGCAGGGCAGGTCGGGCAGCGGATCGGAGACCTCGACCAGGAGCGTGGCGGAGGCCCCGGCAGGCCGCACCAGCCGTACGCCGATGGGGCCCGTGGCATGCCTCAGGGAGTTGGTCACCAGCTCACTGACCAGCAGGACGGCGATGTCACCGAGGGCGTCGAGCCCCCAGCTGCGCAACTGTCCGCGCACGACCGTACGGGCTCCGCGCACGGCACCGGGCTCCGCGGGAAAGCTCCACTCGGCGCAGTCGCCTTCGGTGTCGATCACGCCGATCACTTCCCAGCCCAGCGACCCACCCATGTCCGGTTTCGTGGGGTTAATGGGCACATACCCGATATCCGGAGCCCAGTACCGCCTCCAAGGGCGCACTGTGGCACGAACGGCGTACGGGGTGCACGCACCGGGCGCCTTCACCGCCGCCCACGCCTCCACGCCCTCGGCGGCGCCCACGCCTCCATGCCCCGGCGCCGCCCCCGTCGGCGTCAGCCCAGCCGGGCGACCGCTTCCCGGACCGCCGGTACGTCCTGATCCAGCCAGTCCACGTCCCAGATCTCGGCCGGGGTCAGCCAGCGCAGTTCGTCGTGGTCCTGGAGGGGCTTCGGCTCGGCCGAGCCGGCCGGGAGTCGCGCGGTCCAGACCCACAGGACGTACGGCGACTTCAGGGGCCACTCCCCCGGGATGCGCTCGACGGGTTCCGCGTCGACGCCCAGTTCCTCGCGCAGTTCGCGCACCAGGGCACCCTCGGGCTCCTCACCGGGTTCGACCTTGCCACCGGGCAGTTCCCAGCGGCCGGCCAGTTCGGGGGGTGCGCTGCGGCGGGCGGCGAGGAGGCGTCCGTCGCGCAGCAGGGCGGCGCCCACCACGACGATCCGCGCAGCCTGAGGTGTCCGTTCCGTCATGGGCCGGAGCCTACGGGAGCCGATTCACCCGGCACCCCCGGCTGTCCGGCCCGCCGGATCACCTGGTTCCGTTCTGCCCGATCCGTTCGACCCAGTAGAGCTGTTTGTGGCCGCGGTCGTCGAGACTGTCGGCGATCTTCTGGGCTTCCGCACGGGTCGCGTACCGGCCCACGCGGTAGCGACTGCCGTTGTCGTCCTGCCTTATGACGAGCCAGGGAAGAGTGATCGTCCCGTCGCTCATGGAGCCCCTCCACTTCCCGCCCCCGGCTTGCGCCGCGCCCCGCCCGCTAACGAAACCGCAATCCGCATATGCCCGACCCTACGCCTAACCTTCACGCAGCGAATACGGAATTTCACAAAGAGGTACGCAACCGGCCAGGGCCCAGGGGGCGCGCGACATCGAACGCGCCGTCGAAAGGGCACGGTGTGTCCGGTCAGCGGCACACCGTGCCCCATAGGGCGACCTGCGAGAACGGCCAGAATCCAACGGCCCGGCAGGCGGCGGTGGTTGGCGGGGCGGCTGTGAAGGGGGGAGCGTTCGGGAAGTCAACCGCCCCTGCGTGTGGGTTACTTCACGGGCAGGTGGTACGCGACCCGGTAGCGGTCCGCGGGGATCACGACGTCGGCCGTCTCGACCGGGCGCCCCGAGGCGTAGTACGTACGGTGCACGACGAGCACCACATGCCCGGGGACACCGCCCAGCGCCTGCAGTTCCTCGGCGAGGCCGGGGCGGGCGCCGACCTCCTCCGTGACGTTGTCCACGATCACGTCGATGGCCGCCATGCGCTCGACGACGCCCATCCCGCCGAGCGGGCCCTCCTCGGGCAGCATCACCGGCGTACGGCCGGTGACCGCCAGGGGCTCCCAGGAGGTGGACAGCATCATCACCTCGCCGGCGTCCCGGAAGACGTACTTCGTGCACATCACGCGGTCGCCTGGCCGCAGAGAGAGCCGCTCGGCGATGGCAGCGCTCGCCTCGGTCTGCGCGCTGCTGGACTCCCAGGTGCCGCGCGCCTCCACGTCGGACTGCTCCTGGCGGAACGGTGTCGCACCGCCGTCCGGACGGAAGCCGGAGCGGGCGATCCGGCGCGGCACGGGGCGCTCCCGCACATACGTGCCCGACCCGGAGCGGCCCTCGACCAGACCCTCGGCCATGAGCACCTTGCGCGCCTCCAGCGCGACCGTGTCCGAGACGCCGTACTCCTCCCTGATCCTGGCCTGGGAGGGGAGGCGGGTGTGCGGTGGCAGCGAACCGTCGACGATCTTCTGTCGTAGATCACCCGCGACACGCAGGTAGGCCGGCTGCTCACCGAATGTCACGGGCCGCTCCCATCAGGTTGTACAGACAGCAACAGCCTGGCAACCATGGGTTGCGACATGCAAGCAAAGGCCAGGGAATCACTCGATGTGATGACTTACGCCATCGGAAGGCATGGGGCGAGTGCCCGCTCAGGCCCTGCGCAGTCGCGTTGCCCAGGCACGTTCTCCCCGCTCCGGCCGCCGACACACGCCGATCGTCACACCTGGATCCCGGTGTCCCCGCTGCCGTCGCCACCGTCGCCGCTGCCGCTGCCGCCCTCCGGGTCGTACTCGGGCGGGGTCGTCGCGAGCCCCAGCGCCTGGCGCACGTAGACCGTGTGCTCGGCGTCGAGCAGCGTGTAGCCGGTGTCGTAGTGGTCGTAGAAGGTGTCCACGTCGGTGGCCCCGGCCGCCTTGGCCCACTCCGCGCGGGCACTGCGCAGGTTGGTCACGAGTGAGTCGACGTCGGGCGAGGCCTTGGCGGCGAACCGGTGTCCGGTGAGCAGGCCGATCTGCTCGTCGAGCGCGTCAGTCATCCGCCGCGCCCACGCCTTGTGCCCCGGCAGGTCGTCCTCGACGTACTCCTCCGCGGGCGCCGAGTCCATCGCCTTGTTGAGGACCTGGGCCGACTTCAGATACGTCAGCTGGTCGGCGTCGAGCGTCGTCGCGTCCTTGCGCAGCGAGCCGGTGAGGGTGCCGTTCGTGTCGACGCTGCCGAAGACGCAGGTGACCTCGTGGTCGTCGAGGCGCCAGCTCTGGCTGGTCGGGGTGAGGTAGTAGACGTCGACGTCGTCGGGCACGGCCCAGGCGTCCATCGCGTAACTGTCCTCAAGGGCATAGCACTTGTCGTCGGCGATCTCGGTGACGCGGTCGTCGCCCGGGTAGGAGCCGGCCGGGAGCTGGAAACTGGCGAACACCTCGCCGTCGTGGGCTTGGGAACAGGGCACGGTGTCGACGTCGTAGGCGTAGCCCTCCAGGGAGCCGTCCAGGGAGTTGAAGCAGTCGCCCTTGGCGAGGGAGAAGGTGCTGTTGTTCTCCTTGGCGGCATCCTTGAAGCCGTCCCAGGCGTCGGACAGGCCTCCGGTGCCGAGGAGCAGCGCCCAGAGGGCGAGCCCGACGGTCGACAGCACGGACCCGGCGACCGCCATGCCCTTGCCGCGCTCGCCCTTCTTGCGGATCTGCACGAGGGCGATGATGCCGAGGACGAGGCCGAGGGCGGGCAGGAAGCAGAGGATGCCGAGCACGAGGGAGGCGATGGCTACGCCGTTGACGGGGGTGGGCTGGTTGTACGGGGAGTAGCCCTGGGCCCAGGGGGCGTAGGGGACCTGGTGGGAGGGGTAGGGCCCCTGGGGGTACTGGGGGTGTTGTGGCTGGCCGGGTCCAGGGGGCGGGGGTATGGCCACGAGCGGGGGGCTCCTCGTCGGGGTGGTGGGAACTGGCGTGCGACTTGGCGCATGTTAGGGGAGTTTCGCCCCCGCCGCCCCTACCCGTCCCATCCCTGGGGGCTGCCGCCCCCAGACCCCCGCTGTCGGCCTGAACGGCCTCGTCCTCAAGCGCCGGACGGGCTGGGGGTGCCCGGGGGCTGGGGTGAAAGTGCGGCGGGGTGGGTGGGCAAAACGCTCGGCCTGAACGGCCTCGTCCTCAAACGCCGGACGGGCTTGGTCGGGGGGGGGCGGGGGGGGGGGTTGGGGGGGGGGGGGGGGGGGGGGGGGTGGGGGGGGGGGGGGGGGGGGGGCCGCCCCCCCCCCCCCAGGGATGGGACGGGTAAGGGCGGCGGGGGCGAAAAACCCGCCCCCGCACGCACGCACTCACCCCCGCCAAGGCAACTCCGCAGTAACCCGAGTAGGCCCCCCCACCGGAGAATCCACCACCAAAATCCCGTCCACCGCATCAAGCCGCCCCGCCAACCCCCTCAACCCCGAACCGCCGGAGGCATCCGCACCGCCCACCCCGTCATCCACCACCTGCAACATCAACCGACTCTCCACCCGCCACACATCCACCGACGCCCACGAAGCCCGCGCATGCTTGCTCACGTTCTGCAGCAACTCCGACACCGTGAAGTACGCGATCCCCTCGATCGCCGCAGCCGGCCGCTCCACCAGATCCACCTCCACCTGCACCGGCACCGCACACCGGGACGCCACCGCCGACAGAGCCGCATCCAGCCCCCGATCCGTCAGCACCGCCGGATGGATCCCGCGCGCCAGATCCCGCAGCTCCTGCAACGCCGTCTTCACCTCACCGTGCGCCTCGTCCACCATCCGCGCCGCGGCCTGCGGATCCTCCGTGAGCTTCTCCCTCGCGAGCCCCAGATCCATGGCCAGCGCCACCAGCCGCGCCTGCGCCCCGTCGTGCAGATCCCGCTCGATCCGCCGCAGATCGGCCGCCGCCGTGTCGACGACGACCCCCCGGTCGGACTCCAACTCGACGACCCGCGTCGCCAGCCGCGACGGCCCGAGCAGCCCCTGCACCATCAGCCGGTCCACCAGGGTCAGTGCCCGCACGATCCAGGGCGTGGCCATGGTGAACAACAGCCCGACCAGCGCGGTCACCGTGATCTCGAACGGGTTGTCGAGGTAGATCCGGTGCGTCTCGTCGCCGTACAGCTGAAGGCCGTCCTGCCCGCCGTACATCGGGAAAACCCAGCACCACAGCGGATAAGTGAGCAGCGCCCACCCGTAGACCCAGAAGATCACCGCAACCAGGAACGAGAACATCGCCCACGGCAGATGCAGCACCGAGAACAGCAGATGCCGCCACGAGGTACCGCTCTTGAGCACGGCCCCCATCCACGCCGCCGCCCCCGACTTCCGCGTCCGCAACGGCTCCGGTTCGGCCACGTGGGCGCCGATCAGCGCGCGCGCCATCTTCCGTTCCAGCACACCGAACCCGCGGCACCCCGCCAGGCCCACGGCCAGCACCGGAATCCCGAGGAAGGTGATCAGCAGTCCCGCACCGGCGGAGGCCATGGTGACGGCGTACGTGAACATCAGCACGCTGACCGGCAGGCTCAGCAGCACATACCCGAACTCACGCCAACTGCGCGCCTCGACGGGCGCCCGCAACGCGGCCGGCAACCGAAACCGCCGCCCATGCCCGGCCCCGTGGAATCCGGCCCCGGGCCCGCCCTGCTGCCCGTACCCCTGTCCGTACTCCATGGCCATCGCCCCAGTCCCGTCCTACTAGTCCCAGCCGGCTCGTCAACGCGTCCGGCAGTCCATCCACGTGTCTGTCGGTCTGCCTGTCCGTCTGAACATCAGCCTGCTCGCACGGACCCCCACGGACCATGGAGCACGTAGGGGTCTTCCCCCGGGGGTTTTCCCTACCTGGACCCTGAAAAGAAGGGCCCTTCGGCAGCGCGCGGCCTACGACTGCTCGACCCGCTCCCGCCAAGGCAGCTCGGCCGTGACCGTCGTGGGCCCGCCCTCCGGCGACTCGATGACGAACAGCCCGTCCACCGCGCCCAGCCGGTCCGCGAGCCCCGCCATCCCCGTACCGCCGTCCAGCCGCGCACCACCGCGCCCGTCGTCCCAGACCTGGATCAGCAGCCGGTCCTTGGTACGCCACACATCGACGGAGGCGTTCCGCGCCCCGCTGTGCTTGCTGATGTTCTGGAGCAGCTCGGAGACCGTGAAGTAGGCGATGCCCTCGATGGCGGCGGCAGGCCGGGCCGGTAGATCGGCCGTGACCTGCACCGGCACCGTGCACCGCGAGGCCACCGAGGACAGCGCCGCGTCCAGCCCCCGGTCGGTCAGCACCGCCGGATGGATCCCGCGCGCCAGATCCCGCAGCTCCTGAAGCGCGAGCTTCACCTCGCCGTGCGCCTCCTCGACCATCGCCGCCACATGTTCGTCGGCCTGGCCCTCAAGCAGCTTCTCCTTGGCCAGCCCGAGTCCCATCGCGAGGTTCACGAGCCGGGCCTGCGCCCCGTCGTGCAGATCGCGCTCGATCCGCCGCAGATCGGCGGCGGCCGTGTCGACCACGACCCCCCGGTCGGACTCCAGTTCGGCGATACGGCGTTCCAGCTCGTCGGAGGGCGACAGCAGCCCGCGCACCATCGCCCGGTCCACGTTCGTGAGCCCCCGCGCCACGAACGGCAGCACCGGCCACAGCACGAACAACGACACGAGCACGACGGTGAACGTGAGAACGGCCCAGGGCAGCCGGACGAAGTCGTACAGGATGGTGCGCCAGCCGACCGGGTCCTTCAACGCCATCCACAACTGCCCGAAGAACCCCAGCTCCTGGCCACGGGCGCCCCGCCCACCGCCCAGCGGCAGCGGACTCGGCTCGTCCACCCGCACCCCGAGCAGCGCCCTGGCCCGCGCCCGCTCGATCCGGCCCAGCTGGCGTGCGCCCATCAACCCGGCGGCGAGCAGCGGGACTCCGATCACCGTGAACGTGAGGAAGAACCCCGTCGACACCACGGTCACCACGTACACGAAACCGAACAACGCCATCGGCAGGTTGGCCAGGAGATGGGCGATCTCCTTCCAGGTGTGCGGATCGAGGGCGAAACGGACAGGGGGCAGTCGGTCGCCCTCGGTTCCCGCGCTGGTGGCGGCGATACGTGCGGTCATGTTCGCCAGCCTGCCCGCCGCCGCGCCCCGGCGCCATGAGGTGGACCGCCCGCCGACCCGGGGGAAAACCCCACCTTGCACATCACTTCGGGCATGGCCATGTGTGACGGGCTGCTTACGGTCTCTTTAGCAGGCCCTAGACTCCCGTCCGTACAGATCGCCGAACGCCAGGGGCGAGCTGTCACGAGGCCAGGGCCAGGGAGTGAGGGACGGACGTGCCGGTACGGACCGCCACCGCCACGGCGGAGCACGCTGCCACGACGGAGCACCTCGTGGCGTCGGAGTACTTCCAGTCCTACTCCGTGGTCGGACTGCTCGCCGTCGTGGGCGTGCTCTTCGTCGCGGTCGCCTTCGGGGCCGGCCGCCTGCTGCGCCCCGTGGTCCCGACCCCCGAGAAACTCCTGACCTACGAATGCGGTGTCGACCCCGTCGGCGAGGGCTGGGCCCACACTCAGGTCCGCTACTACGTCTACGCCTTCCTGTACGTCATCTTCGCCGTCGACTCGATCTTCCTGTTCCCCTGGGCCACCGTCTTCGCCGCTCCGGGCTACGGCGCGACCACCCTCGTCGAGATGTTCGTCTTCCTCGGCTTCCTGGCCGTCGGCCTGCTCTACGCATACAAGAAGGGCGTCCTGACATGGGCGTGACGCCAAAAACGAACTCGCCGGAGCCAGTGCCTGTGTCCGAACCCGTGCTGCTGCCGGAGCCGAAACGGCTGGGCGCCCTCGCCCGCCTCGCCCCCGAGCCGATGAAGGTCGTCCTGAACTGGGGCCGCCGCTACTCGCTCTGGGTCTTCAACTTCGGCCTCGCCTGCTGCGCCATCGAGTTCATCGCCGCGTCCATGGCCCGCCACGACTTCATCCGCCTCGGCGTGATCCCCTTCGCACCCGGGCCCCGCCAGGCCGACCTGATGGTCGTCTCGGGCACGGTCACGGACAAGATGGCCCCGGCGGTACGCCGCCTGTACGAACAGATGCCCGAGCCGAAGTACGTCATCTCCTTCGGCGCCTGCAGCAACTGCGGCGGCCCCTACTGGGACTCCTACTCCGTGACGAAGGGCGTCGACCAGATCATCCCGGTCGACGTGTACGTCCCCGGCTGCCCGCCCCGCCCCGAGGCGCTGCTCCAGGGCATCCTCAAGCTCCAGGAGAAGATCGCCCGGGAGTCCCTGGGCGAGCGGTACGCGTCCGCACAGACGACCCGCCCGTCCCCGGCCGCACTCCAGAGCCCCCTCGTACAGCCCCCGGCCGCAGGGGAGTCGAACAGATGACGGCAACCGGCTGGCTGCCCGCCCCCACCGAGGACCTCTTCGGCACGGAGGCCACGGCCGAGGAGTCCTACGACGTCCTCACCGTCGACGTACCCCCGACCTCTTGGACCACGGCGCTGGAGACCGCCCGCGACCGCCTCTCCTGCACCTACTTCGACTGGCTCAGCGCGGTCGACGAACCGGGCACCGGCTTCCGCGTCGCAGCCCACGTGGTCGCCCTCTCCCCGGTCCGCCGCCTCCTCGTACGCACGACAGTCCCGCACGAGTCCCCCGTCCTCCCCTCCCTCGTGGACGTCTACGCGGGCGCGGCCTGGCACGAGCGCGAGACCCACGAAATGTTCGGCGTACGTTTCGAGGGCCACCCGGGCCTGAACCACCTCCTCCTCCCGGAGACCTTCGAGGGCCACCCCCTCCGCAAGGACTTCGTACTCGCGGCCCGCGTCGCCAAGGCCTGGCCCGGCGCCAAGGAACCGGGGGAGTCGGAACACGGCGGCCCGAAGCGCCGCCAGATGCTCCCGCCGGGCGTCCCCGACCCCAACGAATGGGGCCCCCTGAAGGGCCAGCTCCCCCCGGCCCCAACCCGCCCGGCCCGAGCCACCGCGGGCCGCGCGACAACCGACCGCCCGGTACGCCGCACCCGCACGACATCGGAAGGCTCAGCAAGCCAAGCCCCGGCAGACCCGTCCCCGGCAGCCCCGGCGGGCCAGACCCCGGCGGGCTCGCCCCCGGCAACGGAGGCCCCCACGGAGGCCGCCCCGCCGGCCACCCCCCGCCGGTCGCGCAGCGCAAGCCAGGGCTCGGCATCACAGCGCCCCCAGACACCACCGACCGAGGCCGCCCCCAAGCCCCCGCCGACCGAGGCCGCCCCCAAGCCCCCGCCGACCGAGGCCGCGCCCGAGCCCCCGCCGACAGAGACCCCCAAGCCATCCCCCACAGCGGACGCCCCCTGGCACCACGCCCGCCCCGCCTTCGACGACCCCACCCCGAAGGCCACCGAGCCACCCGGGGCACCTGCTCCAGAGGCCCCAACCCCCGAGGCTCCCTCTTCCGAGGCCACCACCCCCGAAGCCTCACCCCCTGACAACTCACCCCCCGACGACTCAGCCCTTGACGACCCCACCTCCGAGAACCCCCCAGGAGGCTCGCAGTGAACGACGCGCTCGACGTCGCCCTGCGACTCCTGATCGTTTTCGTCGTCTTCCTCACCTTCCCCCTGATCGTCGGTCAGACCGAGCACAAAGTGATGGCCCACATGCAGGGCCGCCTCGGCCCGATGTACGCCGGCGGCTTCCACGGCTGGGCCCAACTCGTCGCGGACGGCGTCAAGTTCGCCCAGAAGGAAGACATCGTCCCGGCCGGCGCCGACCGCCGTATCTTCCAGCTCGCCCCGGCCGTGGCCCTCCTCCCGTACCTCCTCGTCCTCCTGGCCATCCCGATCGGCCCGGGCGAGGGTGCCGTCGGCGAGGCCGTCGACGCGGGCATCTTCTTCGTCCTCGCCGTGATGGGCGTCGGCGTCCTCGGCTCGCTGATGGCCGGCTGGGCGTCGGCCAACAAGTTCTCCCTCCTCGGCGGCCTGCGCACCGCCGCCCAACTCCTCGCCTACGAACTCCCGATGCTGCTGACCGCCGCCTCGGTCGCGATGGCGGCCGGCACGGTCTCCCTCCCCGGCATCGTCGACGCCTTCGAGTGGTGGTGGCTGCCCTGGCAGATCGTCGGCGCGATCGTCTTCTTCGTCGCCGGCCTCGCCGAACTCCAACGGCCCCCCTTCGACATGCCGGTGGCCGACTCGGAGATCATCTTCGGCGCCTACACCGAGTACACCGGCCTCCGCTTCGCCCTCTTCCTCCTCGCCGAGTACGCCGGGATCGTCGTCCTGTGCGGCCTGACCACCGTCCTCTTCCTGGGCGGCTGGCACGGCCCCTGGTCCGCCGACGGCCTCGGCTGGGTCTGGACCCTCCTGAAGACAGCAGTCCTCGCCTTCGTCGTCATCTGGCTGCGCGTCACCTACCCCCGCCTGCGCGAGGACCAGCTCCAGAAGCTCGCCTGGACCCTCCTCGTCCCCCTCTCCCTCGCCCAGATCGCCCTCACCGGCATCGTGAAGGTGGTGATCTCGTAACCATGGCTGAGCCACTCCCGCCCTCCAGGTCCCGCATTCCCGGCGCCGGCCTCGCCAAGGGCCTGGCCGTCACTCTCCGCACGATGACGAAGAAGACCGTCACCGCGCAGTACCCGGACACCCAGCCCGACCTCCCGCCCCGCAGCCGCGGAGTCATCGGACTCTTCGAGGAGAACTGCACGGTCTGCATGCTGTGCGCCCGCGAGTGCCCGGACTGGTGCATCTACATCGACTCCCACAAGGAGACGGTCCCGCCCGCGGCCCCCGGTGGCCGCGAGCGCAGCCGCAACGTCCTCGACCGCTTCGCCATCGACTTCTCCCTCTGCATGTACTGCGGTATCTGCATCGAGGTGTGCCCCTTCGACGCCCTCTTCTGGTCCCCGGAGTTCGAGTACGCCGAGACCGACATCCACGAACTCACCCACGAACGCGACAAGCTCCGCGAGTGGATGTGGACGGTCCCGGCCCCGCCCGCCCTCGACCCCGCCGCCGAGGAACCGAAGGAGATCGCGGCGGCCCGCAAGACGGCGGAGAAACTCGCCACCGCGGCGCAGACCGAACCGCCGACCGCGACGCAGACCGAACCGACCGGGTCGCCCCGACCGACCGAGCCGCCCGGGCCCGCCGATCCCCAGGGACAGGGAGGAGATTCGTGACCCTCGCCGCAGCCACCGCGACGGCGGCACACGTCACGACCGCCGCCTCCGATGCCGCCTCCGACACCCACGGCTTCCTCTCCCCGACCGGCGTCGAGATCGCCTTCCTCCTCGTCGGCCTGGTCACCTTCGGCGCCGCGCTCGTCACCGTCACCACCCGGCAGCTGGTGCACGCCGCCCTGTGGCTGGTGGTGACCCTCGGCGGCCTCGCCGTCGAATACCTCCTCCTCACGGCCGAGTTCATCGCCTGGGTACAGGTCCTCATCTACGTCGGTTCCGTCGTCGTCCTCCTTCTCTTCGGCCTGATGCTCACCAGGGCTCCCATCGGCCGCTCCCCGGACGCCGACTCCGGCAACCGGTGGGCCGCCCTCGCCGTGGCCCTCTCCTCGGCCGCCGCCCTGGTCTGGGTCGTCGTCGACGCCTTCCGCACGACCTGGATCGACCTGGACGGCGCCGCCGCGGGCTCCACCGCCGTCACCGGCGCGAGCCTCTTCCAGAACTGGGTCCTTCCCTTCGAGGCCCTCTCCGTCCTTCTCCTCGCGGCCCTGGTCGGGGCGATCGTCCTGTCCCGCAAGACGAAGGCGGAGTCGAGCTCTCCCCCTGTGAACTCCCGAGCCGCGACCGGTAGTTCCCCCTCTGTCACGGATTCCCGTAATCACCCGATCAGGCGAAATGGGTCGGTCAGGGGAACCGAGTCGACCGAGCAGGACGGTGCCCGCTGATGCACCTCGCCTATCCCGCCGTACTCTCCGCCCTCCTCTTCTCCACCGGCCTCTACGGCGTCCTCGCCCGCCGCAACGCGATCCTGGTCCTGATGTCCGTCGAGCTGATGCTCAACGCCGTCAACCTCAACCTCGTCGCCTTCGACGTCTGGCTCAGCAGGACCGCCCGCGAAACCCTGCACTCCGGCCAGGCCCTCACCCTGTTCACCATCGCCATCGCCGCCGCCGAGATCGGCATCGGCCTGGCGATCGTCCTTGCCGTCCACCGCAACCGCGGCACCGCCGACATCGACAAGCTCCGCGACACCGCCGAGCCGCACGGCCCCGACGAAGCCACCGGCACGGACGACGAGAAGACGGAAGACGAGAAGGCTGAGGCCACCGCGTGACCACGACCACCCTCGCCGTCCTCGTCCCCCTCCTCCCCTTCCTGGGCGCCGCGGCCGGCCTGCTCCTGGGCCGCACGGCCCCCGGATTCGTCCGCCCCCTCGCCGTACTGCCCACCCTCACGGCGCTCGCCCTCGCCGTCGTCGTCGCCGTACGCCAGGGCGGTGACCGGGCCGTCGACGCCGCCACCGAGCTGACACCCACCGGCTCGGTCCCCGTCGAACTCGCCCTGCACATCGACGGCTTCGCCGCCCTCGTCGCCGTCCTGGTCGTCCTGGTCGCGACCTGTGTGCAGATCTACTCGACGGGCTATCTGCGCGACGACCCGCGCTACCCCTCGTACGCCGCTCTCGTCTCCCTCTTCACCTCCGCGATGCTGCTCGTCGTCTACTCCGGCGACCTGATGGTGCTGCTGGTCGGCTGGGAGATCATGGGCATCTGCTCGTACTTCCTGGTCGGCCACTACTGGGAGACCCCGGAGGCCCGCGCCGCCTCCCTCAAGGCCTTCCTCGTCACCAAACTCGGTGATGTCCCCTTCCTGATCGGCCTGTTCGCGCTCGCCACCGACGCCGGGTCCTTCCGGATCACGAAGATCCTCGGCACCGTCGCGACCGGCGGACTCGACCACCCGACACTGGTCGCCCTGCTGCTCCTGGCCGGCGTGGCGGGCAAGTCGGCGCAGTTCCCCCTGCACACCTGGCTCCCCGACGCGATGGCGGGCCCCACCCCCGTCTCCGCGCTGATCCACGCCGCGACGATGGTCGCCGCCGGTGTCTACTTCATCGCCCGGCTCCTCCCGGTCTTCGCGGCCTCCTCGGCCGCACTGGTCGTCCTCGCCGTGATGGCCGCCGTCACGATGGCCGGCTCCGCCCTCGCCGCCCTCGCCCAGGACGACATCAAGCGCGTCCTCGCCTACTCGACGATCGGCCAGCTCGGCTACATGACCGGCGCCCTCGCCGTCGGCGACCGCGGTGCCGCCGTCTTCCACCTCCTCACCCACGGCGCCTTCAAGGCGCTGCTGTTCCTCGCGGCCGGCGTGATCATCCACGCCGCCGGCACCAACTCGCTGGCCGCCATGTCCCGCATGGGCAACCTGCGCGCCCGCGTCCCCGACGCCTACTGGACGATGACCGTGGCGCTCCTCGCCCTCGCCGCGATCCCGCCCTTCAGCGGCTTCTTCTCCAAGGAGTCCGTCCTCGGCGCCGCCGAACACGTCTCCACCGGCCACGCCGAGGGCATCCCGGACGCCGCAGGCTGGATCGTCCTCGTCGCCGGCCTCGTCTCGGCCCTGCTCACCGCCGCCTACGCGACCCGCCTGTGGCTGCTCGTCTTCCGGGGCAAGGGCGTCGAGGCCCCGGACCATGGCAGGCAGCCCGTCGCGATGACCGCCGTGCTCTGGGTGCTCGCGGTCCCGTCCCTCGCCCTGGGCGGGTTCGCCTACGGCAGGCTGCCCGACTGGTTCGACGGCCACGACCTGACCCCGACCCTCACCACCTCCGTCCTCGGCACGGGAGTGGCCCTGGTCGGCGGCCTCGTCACCTACGGAGCCTGGCGCCACACCACCGCCCTGGCGGCCCGTGTCCCCCTGGGCGCCGTCGCGGCCCACCCGGACGCGGACGGCGGCCTGGTCGAGGCCGAGGCAATCGCCACCCACACCGCCGCCTACGGAGACATGGCCACCGCACCCGACCCGGCGGACCCCGGACGACTCCTGCTCGGCCCGCTGCACCGCCACGCGGCCGTCGGCTTCCACCTGGACGCCCTGTACACAGCGCTGTTCGTCCGCCCGGTCCAGGCCGGCGCCACCCTCGTCCGGTTCCTCGACCGCGAGGTCGTCGACACCTACGTACGCGGCGCGAGCGCCGTGCCCCGCCTGCTGGGTGCCGCCGTACGGCGCGCCCAGACCGGCAACGTACAGACCTATGTGAGCGCGCTGCTCGCCGGCACCGTCGTCCTGGTGGTCGCCGTCCTCCTCGTCGCCACGGGAGCGTGAGCAGGCGTGATCGATATCAACGAGTCAGTGATGCAGTTCCTTCTGGCATTCCTCGTCGTGGGCCCGCTCATCGGCGCCGTCGCCGCTCTCCTGCCGGCCCCGCCAGGGCTGAAGGGGAAGTCGCCCGAGCAGGCCGTACTGCGGCACGGCGTGACCGTCACCGGTGCGGTGCTCATCGCCGCGATCGTCCTCGCGCTCGGCTTCGACCACGACCATCCGTCGAAGATGCAGGCCACGACCGACATCAGCTGGATCCCGGCACTCGACGTGCGCATCCACCTCGGTGTCGACGGCATTTCCCTCCCCCTTCTGGTCCTGACCGCGCTCCTGACCTTCCTCTGCGCGCTCTACTCCTACTTCAAGCTCCCCGCAGGCCCGTCCCCGAAGGCCTTCGTCGCACTCCTGCTCGTCCTGGAGTCCGGCACCCTCGCGACCTTCGCCGTCCTCGACCTGCTGTTGTTCTTCCTCGCCTTCGAGATGGTGCTCATCCCGATGTACTTCCTCATCGCCCGCTGGGGCGGTGAGCAACGGACCCGGGCGGCCTGGAAGTTCATCCTCTACACCCTGCTCGGATCCGTCGTCATGCTGCTGGGCCTGCTCCTGATCGGGATCAAGGCGGGCACGTTCGACATCATGGCACTCGCCACTGACAACGGCCCTGGACTGAGCACATCCGTGCAGGTCACCGCCGCTTTGGCGATCGGGATCGGGCTCGCGGTCAAGACGCCGATGTGGCCGCTGCACAGCTGGCTGCCGGACGCCCACACCGCCGCCCCGACCGTCGGCTCGGTCCTGCTGGCGGGTGTTCTGCTCAAGATGGGCACGTACGGGTTCGTGCGCATCCTGCTGCCGATCACACCCGACGGATTCCGGACGTTCGCGCCCTACCTCGCAGCCTTCGCCGTCGTCGGGATCATCTACGGCTCCCTGGCCTGCCTGGCCCTCGCCCGGCAGGGCGCGAAGGGCGACCTCAAACGGCTCATCGCCTACTCCTCCGTGGGCCACATGGGCTTCGTGCTCCTCGGCATCTCGACCATGACCCCGACCGGCGTGAACGGCGCGCTCTTCGCCAACATCGCCCACGGCCTCATCACCGGCCTCCTCTTCTTCCTGGTCGGCGCCCTGAAGGACCGCACGGGCACTAGCGACCTCGACACCCTCGCCGACCGCACCGGCGCCGCCCTCTACGGCCGTGCCCCGCGCCTCGGCGGCCTCGTGGCCTTCGCCGCCGTCGCCTCGCTCGGACTGCCCGGCCTCGCCGGGTTCTGGGGCGAGATGCTGGCCCTGTTCGGCGCGTTCGACCCCGCCGACGACCTCAGCCGCCCCGCCTTCCTCACCTTCACGGCGATCGCCGCGTTCGGCACCCTGCTCACCGCCGCGTACATGCTCGTCGTCGTCCGCCGCGTCTGCATGGGTGCCGCCCCGCAGCCGGACGCCCCCCAGCTCGCCGACGTGCAGACGTACGAATTCGCGGCCTGGACCCCGCTCGTCGCCCTCACCGTCGTCGCCGGACTGTGGCCGAAGGCCCTCCTCGGGCTGACCGACCCGGCCGTGCAGCAGCTCCTTTCAGGAGGCCCCCGATGAGCGCCCTGGCCCAGTCCGCGGCTCAGTCCGTCGTCCAGTCCGTCGACTGGCTCGCCATCGCACCGCCCACCCTCGCGGCCGTCGTAGGACTCGCCGTACTGGTCGCCGACCTGTTCATCGGCGGCAACAAGAAGGCAGTCCTCGGCTGGACCTCGGTCGCCGGCCTGACCGCGTCCGCGCTCCTCCTGCTGCCCCTCCTGGACGGCGACCGCTCCACCTTCTGCCTCACGGGCAGCACGGACGTCTGCAGCTATACGGCCGACCGCTTCACCCTCGTCATCCAGTTCCTGGTGCTGGGCGGCGCGCTGCTCGCCGCCCTCCTCTCGGTCACCGCCCTCAAGGACGCCGACCGAGGACTCCCCGAAGGGGAGTACTGGTTCCTGCTGCTGTCCTCCGCCGCCGGAGCGGCCCTCCTGCCCGCCTCCCGCGACCTCGCGACCCTGATCGTCGCCCTGGAGGTCGCCTCCCTGCCCGCCTTCGCCCTCGTAGGCATCCGGCACGGCGACCGCAAGTCCTCCGAAGCGGCCCTGAAGTTCTTCCTGTCCTCCGTGACAGCCACCGCGGTCAGCCTCATGGGCATCAGCTTCGTGTACGCCGCCACGGGCACCCTCTACCTCACCGAGATCGCCGACCGCATCCAGGACGTCGACCCACAGCTGCACACCCTCGCCCAGGCGGGCGTCGTCCTCACCCTCATCGGCTTCGCCTTCAAGACAGCCGCCGTGCCCTTCCACTTCTGGGTACCCGACACCTACGTGGGCGCGCCCCTGCCGATCGCCGCCTATCTGTCGGTCGTCGGCAAGGCCGTCGGCTTCTCCGGCCTGATCCTCGTCACCGTCGTCGCCTTCCCGTCGTACGCCGACGTCTGGGGCCCCGCACTGGCAGCCCTGGCCGCGCTCACCATGACCGTCGGCAACGTCGGCGCCCTGCGTCAGCAGCCCACGCGCGCGTACAGCGCGGTACGCCTGCTCGCCTGGTCCTCCGTCGGCCAGGCCGGCTACCTCCTGGTGCCGATCGCCGCAGCCGCGTACTCCGACGACGCCCAGAAGTCGATCGGCTCCACCGTCGCGTACGCCCTCATGTACGCCGCCGTGAACCTCGGCGCCTTCGCGGTGGCGGCCCTGGTGGCCCGTACGAAGCCCCTGAACCGCGTCAGCGACTACCGCGGCCTGTACGCCACCCGCCCCCTGGCAGCGCTCGTCCTGGGCTTCTTCCTGCTGTGCCTTGCCGGACTGCCGCCGGGCATCATCGGCCTCTTCGCGAAGGTCACCGTCTTCTCCGCGGCGGTCGACGCCGGACTCGGCTGGCTGGCCGTGGTCATGGCCGTCAACGTGGTGATCGCCCTCTTCTACTACCTCCAGTGGACGGCCCTGCTCTTCCGCACCCCCCAGGGAGCCGAGGAACACCACCGCGCCCCGGCCCCCCTCACGGCCGCGATCGCCCTGACCGCCGTCCTCGGCATCGCCCTGTCCGGCGCGCCCCAGCTGGTGCTGCGCTTCGCCGACACCGGACTCTTCTGACCCGCCGCGCCCGCACGCGCGCGTGGCCCCTCACCCGAACGGCCGACGCGCCCCTGCGCGTACGCAAGGGAACTGCGAACCCCCGCCTGGCGTTGACCAGTACAGAAGGGTCCACTGGACCTGACACCAGGGTTCCCCTGCCGCACCACTTGGAGGGCGTACCGTGCACCGCCGGCACAACGGGCTCAGGACAGCCGTCCTCCTCGGGGGACTGTCCGCACTCATCATCGTCATCGGCAGTTTCTTCGGCCGTACGGGCCTCGTGATCGCACTCTTCATCGCGATCGGCACGAACGCGTACGCGTACTGGAACAGCGACAAGCTGGCTCTACGCGCGATGCGCGCGCGCCCGGTGAGCGAATTCGAGGCCCCGGCCCTGTACCGCATGGTCCGTGACCTCTCCACCCAGGCCCGCCAGCCCATGCCGCGCCTGTACATCTCGCCGACCGAAGCACCGAACGCGTTCGCGACGGGCCGCAACCCGCGCAACGCGGCCGTGTGCTGCACCGAAGGCATCCTGCGCATCCTGGACGAGCGTGAGCTGCGCGGCGTCATCGGCCATGAGCTGAGCCATGTCTACAACCGCGACATCCTCATCTCGTCGGTCGCCGGCGCCCTGGCCTCCGTGATCATGTTCCTGGTCAACTTCGCCTGGCTGATCCCGATCGGCCGCTCGAACGACGACGACGGCCCCGGCATCCTCGGCATGCTGTTGATCATGATCCTGGGCCCGCTCGCGGCGACCCTCATCCAGCTCGCCATCAGCCGCTCCAGGGAGTACGAGGCCGACGCGTCGGGCGCCCAGCTCACCGGCGACCCACTGGCCCTCGCGAGCGCCCTGCGTAAACTGGAAGCGGGCACGAAACAACTCCCGTTGCCCCCCGAGCCGCGGATCGAGACCGCGAGCCACATGATGATCGCGAACCCCTTCCGCCCAGGCCAGGGACTCTCCAAGATGTTCTCCACGCACCCGCCGATGGCGGAGCGCATCGCCCGGCTCGAAAAGATGGCAGGTCGCCCTCAGTGAAGACAATCCTCAACATCATCTGGCTCGTCCTGAGCGGCTTCTGGCTGTTCCTCGGCTATCTGCTGGCGGGCGCGCTGCTCTGCATCACGATCATCGGCATTCCGTTCGGGATCGTTCTTCTACGTTCAGCATCGCGCTCGGGTCGACTCGCCCTTCGATGACCATTGAGGGCAGCAGTTGGAGCTCCGGGAGCGGGACCTGTTCCACGTCCGACAGAGCAGAGTTCACGCGGCTCCAGGTGTCGTCGGACGTCCAGGCGTTGAAGTGCTTTGAGGCTTGGATCGAGGCACCGGTTTCCTTGAGTACGCAGGGCCAGGACTTGCCGGTGCGTGCCTTGTAGAAGATGGCATCCACTGACCGCCGAACGGTGCCCCTACGCCCCTCGGGGAGCAGGGGAGCGACCTTGGCCCACTCCTCGTCGGAGAGTGTGGCAGCAGGGATGCCACGGCCGTTGGCGGCGTACCAGGCCCGGACTGTGCAGGGGACACCGCCCCGCCGATCGGTGGGAACCGGGCCGGTAATAGTGACCTTCAACTCCAGCATGGACAGGATGGCGGCCTGCTGCTCCGGGGCCATGTCCGCGAACGACTTCTTCGCCATACTTGCCAGCGCGATAAGGTCACGGGCGCGTTGATCGGACTCTTCCAGCTCCGCCAGCCATTCAGCCGCCTCGTCGCGAAGGTTTTGGAGTTGCTGAAGTTCTTCACTGAGGACGGCCGTAGCTGCCTCAATGGCGTCAGCTGACTTGCTCTGCTTGGCTGCTGCGACGATGACGGCCGCCATCGACGCGTTCATGCCTTCAATCTGCTGATCAAGGGACGCGATCCGGTCGACCAGGGCAGTCGTGTCGCCTGCCGCCATCCCGATCCATTCGGCAGCCAGTTCTTGGAGCTTCTCACTGTTGCTCGCGATCTCGGTGACGTTCTTCCAGACGTGCTTCTCAAACGCGTTGGCATCGATGCGCGAGCAACCGCAGGACTTCTGGTTGGGATCTTTGGGTGAGTTTCCAGAGCACCGGTAAAACCGGGCGCCCTCCCGCTCGGAGAAGCTGATTCCCGCGTATGTCTTCCCACACAAACTTACGGCTCGGCCGCTCAACGGGTAGAAGGAGCGTTGGCCGCTGCTGTGCTTCGCCGTTTCGGCGACTTTGCGCCGCAGCTCTGTGCTCTGTTCCTCGGTCAGGATCCGAGGCAATTCAATCCTCACGGAGTCGCCCCAGATGGGACTTCCGTTCGCATCGGTCTTGGCGTGCTTCCCACGGAAGACGAGAGCGCCGTCTAGTACGGGCGTCGACATGACGCGATCCCGAAGGTTGTCACGCGTCCATGTCTTGCCGGAGCGTGCTGTGACCCCGTCGGTGATGAGACGGATGGTGGCCTTGCGAAGGTTGAGTCCCTCGCCCACCACCAGGTCGTACACGTGCCTGATGACCTTCGCTTCGTCCTCGTCGATCACGAGGTACGAGCCGGGAGTCCCTTTGTCGGCGATGCGGTAGCCGTAGGGAGGCCGCCCGCCGATGTGCGCGGCGGGTGTCAGCTCAGCTTTCTCCTGCAATCCCCCCTGAGTGCGGTCACGGATCGTCTCCCACTCGGTTTCGGCATAGTCGGCGTCACGGCGCATTTTCTTGCGCCCCTCAGACGTGGTGTTGTCGTAGTCGTCGGCGACAACAGCGACAAAGACGCCGATGTCTTCGAGGGCCCAGACCCACCGCCAGAAGGCGCGACCCTTGCGGCCGATCACACGGGCGTCCGGTACCACGACGATGTCGAAGGGGCGGGGTGTCCGCTGTGCGTCCTCCATTAGACGCTTCAAGTCTCCACGGTCTGCCGCTTCGAGGGAGCCGGAGACGCCCTCGTCCTTGTAAGTACCGCCGTGGGACCACTGCTTGAGGGCGATGTGCCGGAGAGTCTTCCGGCTCTGCCTGGCTACGCCGTAGCCCTTCTTCTGGTCTTCCGTGGACACCCGTAGGTAGTCGACGGCGCGCAGGGCGAGTGTGCCGGTTGCCCGAGTGGCTGTCTCAAATGCCGCAGGCAGGGGTGTGCTTTCATTGGACATGTCGACTCCCAATCAGTCGGCCAGCCCCGGGGCGGTGCCATCCGCTGCCGGGGCGTTCGTGTCAACTCCCAAGGTATCTCCGGAATGTGACTTTTCGTCGGGTCTTTTGAGTCTTCTGCTGAGTGCTTGCGCGCCGAACAGGATCCGCAGGAGCAGAGCGCGCTCCGCCGGCGAGAGCGACTTGTCGGGAGTCCAGATGACCTTGGTGTCAGGCATCGCGGCCCCCTCGGTCGGACCTGGCTTCCCGCTCCAGCTCCCGTCCGATCGCTAGGTCCTCGGCGATTCCGGCGGCGATGAGTGCGGCGCCGGGGGTGTGGCCGGAGCCGACGTAGCGCCAGTTCCGTTCGGTGACTGTGTCGGGGATGTCTGCGTGGCCGAGGTGGTGGGCGCGTTGGGCGCGGAGGGCCGCGTATGTCGTTGAGTAAGCGCGGGATTTGGTGAGGATGTGGCCCCGGTAGCCGAGGGTGTGAGTCCAGGCGCGGAGGCGGAGCGGCTCGTATTCGGGGAGGCCGCCGAGGCGCCAGCAGGTGTGCATGAGCGTGCGCACGTGTTCGCTGACGGGTGCGGCGTGGATTTCGTCCCGGGTGGTGATGGGGTGGTCGGTGCCGGCGCCTGTCTCGCTGGCTCCTTTGGTGACGTATTTGGCGACGTACGCGGCCACCGCGTCGTCGTCGGCTCCGTCGGCGTCGGTGTGCAGGGGGCGGGCGTCGAGTTGGGTGCCCCAGCGCAAGGCCAGTTCGCCTACGGCCGGGCTGTAGGGGGTGCGGACCAGGACCCGTTCGGCGGATGCGCGTACGGCGTCGGTCAGTTGGTCGGTGGTGCCCCAGAGCGGAGGTTGGTCGTCGGGTCCGGCCGGGCCGTCGAGGCGGACGACGGCGTGCACGTGGACAGCAGCGCGCTTCTGGTATTCGGCGACGCGGGCGAAGGACAGTCGCGCGTGCTGCGGGAAGTGGGACTGGACGAGGCCTGCCGAGGTGGCGAGGTGGCGTCGTACGTCGCGGGTGAAGCGGTCCCACAGGATGCCCGCGTGGGCGTGCCAGAGCACATGTCCGGTGTAGTCGTAGCAGTCGGAACACAGCGGCTGGCCCGCGGCAGGAGCGTCCGGGGCGTGGACGACTCGGCAGCCGATAGGACGACCGTGCGCGCAAGTTCCGCCGTCGCGACGGGGGCGGCAACGACTCTCCCCAGCACGGTGGACGGGCCCGAAGGAGGGCGCGGTGAGGGTGATGAAGAGTCGGGGGCGGTTGCGGATGGTGGTGGGGATGTTCTTGCCGCCGAGGAGGCCCGCGCGGACGAGGTGGTAGGTGTCGCCCGCGTGGAGTCGTGAGCAGGGGGCGCAGACACTGGCGCGCCGGTTGCGGCAGCGGACGGAGAGGCGTTCGCCGGGTTCGGTGCGGGTGTCGTAGTGGCGGAGGATCTCGCCGGTTGTTGCGTCCAGGGTCGTTGTCGACCCGGAGAGGTGGATGGGGTGGGCGCAGCCGCCGGTTGCGGTGATCTGGTCCAGCCAGCGCGGGAATTGGGGGTGTTGGGCGATGCGGAGGGCGTCTCGGTCTGTTTCGGGGAGTTGGCGCAGGCGCGCCGCGCGGTTGAGGACGGCGCGCCTGTCGGCCGGGGTTACGTGTTGCGGGGTGATGGTGGTGGCCTTCCGGGGTGGGCCGCCGCAGCGGCTCGGATGGGGGTTGGTGGGGCGGTGTGGGCCATGGGGATCACTCCTTGTGCGGTCGGGCGGGTCGGTCGAAGTGGTGGGTTCAGCGGATGGTTCCGGTGCCCCGGCAGACGCGGCAGCGCCGCAGTCGTCCGGTCCAGGTTTTGCGTGCTCCGTCGCCCTTGCAGACGGTGCATCTCACGCGGCGCATGGGCATGGCCGTATGTCCCTTCCTGCTTGGTCTAGAAGTGGGAGAAGCCGCTGAGGATCCAGGTGACGAAGCCGTTGATGGTGAGGCTGACGGGGGTCTGGCCGAGGTAGAGGCCGAAGAGGGCGATGCAGATTGCTTCCCAGGCGCGGACGTCGCGGGAGCGGACGAGGAGGAAGGTGATGATCCCGAAGACCACGACGAGGGACACGGCGGCACCTGTGCTGATCATTGGGAGTCTCCTTCGAGGGCGGCGAGCGCGCGGGTGACGGTGGGCAGTTCAGGGACCAGGCCCGCGTGCTTGCGGGTGATCGCGACGGCTTCTTGGGTGGGGGTGAGGTGGGAGCGGGCGCGGTTCCAGCCGCCGTCTGGACCGGTGCACACGGCGACGCCCTGTTCCTGAGCGGTGATCGACTGAGCGATGGCCACGGCGTCTTTGTTGAGGTCGCCGAGGATCATTTCTGCGGTGCCTGGGTCGTTGACCCGGTGGCAGATGCGTCCGCCGAGTTGGGCGCGCAGTGCGGTGACGCCGGGGCCGAGGTCGGAGCCGACGCGTTGGCCGGCGACGACGAGGTGGATGCCGAGGGCGGCGCCGAGTTGTGCCAGGCGCAGCAGGAGGGTGGAGCACTGTTCGGCTTCTGCTTTGCTCTCGCGTCTGCCGTCGGACAGGTACAGTTCCGCGATCTCGTCGACGATCACGACGACGGGTACGGGCCGGAACCTGACGGGCAGTTCCCAGATGGAGCGGGCGCCGGCCGTGCGGCAGACGCTCATCCGGTCCTGCATCTCGACCACCAGCGCGGCGAGCACGGCGACCGCCTCACGACGGGAGGTCGCCAGTGCGCTCAACCTCTGTGCGAACAGGCCGAGTTCCATGCCGCCTTTGCAGTCGATGCCGACCAGGGCGACGGGTTGCGGGGCGAGTTGGGTGATCAGCCGGGCCAGTAGCGTGGACTTGCCGGAACGGGTGGCCCCGGCGATCAGCCAGTGCGGCACCACCAGGAGATCCATCACCCACGCGCCGCCGCTCTCCAGCACCCCGATGAGGGCCGAGAGCAGTGCCGGCGGGGCGGTAGCGAGGCCGGGGCGTTGCAGCGGATCGGTGGCCGTTGCCGTCAGCAGAGCCAGCCCCCGTTCCGGTGAGGTGACCCGCACCGCATGCACCTTCCACGCATGCACCAGGGCATCGGCCGCCTTGAGATACATGGCGGGGGTCTGGCCCGCGTGCAGCCGCACCACCACGGTCAGCCCCATGCGGGTGGCGCGGGGGAAGGAGATGCGCGGTGGCACCGGCCGTAGCGGATCGCCCTTGACGACCAGGTCACCGAGGAGCCCGCGCGCCGGACGACGGGACACGGCAAGGTCGGTGAGGACAGCCACCTTGCGCCAGGTGAACACCACCCGCCATGCAGTGGCCGGGTATCCGGCGAGGTACCAGTGCCAGACGGGACGATGCTGCCGCAGCAGATCACCGCCGCCCAGCACCCACACCAGCACCAACAGCCCAAGGGTGAGAGCGAGGATGGCGGTCATCACGCACCACCGGCCTTTAAGGCGCCGGTGATGGGGGTGATGGCGTCGGCGCGGAAGCTGACGCCGTGCCGGTCTCCCATCGCCCACATGAACGCGGTCAGCCCGGTGACCTTGAGGATCATGCCTTCCTCGATGCCTTTGGGTTCGCCGGTGACGGCGATCTCGATGACGGAGATGCGCCGCCGGTCCTGGCGCACGGTGACGGCGACGGTGTAGACGGGGTTGCCGTCCCGGTCCTTCTTGACCTCCTGTGTCTCCTGATTGCTGATCTTTGCTTCCGGGGCGATGGCGCAGCGCAGTACGCCGAGCCGCCCGGTGTCCACGGGAATGGACTGCATGTCTGTGGCCTCCTTGGCCGATTGGGACGCCTGACATATTCAGACGTCACTTGTCCTTACGAGTGATGACTATGAAGTGCTGTACGGCGAGGATGCAAATACTTATGCTGACGAGTGATGTCGCGCGTGCGACGTGACTACGACCTGAACCCGGAGATGCCGCCATGTCGGAGATCCAGCGCCCCGGAGCCCTCTACCAGCAGGTGGCCGCCGCCATCCGGGAAGCGATCCTGGCGGGCGAGTTCGCGCCCGATTCCCTGCTGCCGTCCGAGGCCCAGCTCATGGCCCGCTACGGCGTATCCCGCCCCACCGTCCGCAACGCGATTGCCGCCCTGCGAGCGGAAGGCCTGATCGACGTCCGCCACGGCAAAGGCAGCTTCGTCCGCACCAGCGGCCAGCCCGCCCTCACCCTCGAACGCCGCATCACCCGCACCACTGAGGGCACGTTCGTGATGCCAGGCGGCGAGGTCTGGGACGAGGCCGAACAGGCCAGCGCCTACCGCACCCGTACCACGAAGGACACCGGCCGACTCCTCCAACTCGGCGCGGAAGAAGCCCTGTTCGGATGCGACCGACTCCTGATCGCCCCAACTGCCGGGGCGCGCGCCATGCACCGCACGCTGATCCCCTTCACAACCGCCGAGACCGTCCCGTTGCTCGCCGAGGAGCCGTCCACGCAACCGGCAGCGATCTACGGGCTGCTCACCCAGGAGGGGCACAAGCTGTCCTGGACAGAGACGGTCCGCGCCCGCATGCCGTTGCCCGACGAGCGCACCGCTCTCCGCCTGCCGGACGCGACCCCGGTCCTGCACCTGGCCCGTGTCACGCACGCCGCCGACGGCCGCCCGTTGATCCTTGAAGAGCTGTGCACCGGGGCGGACCGTGCCGAACTCGCCTACCGGATCACCACCGACAAGCCGCCCGCCCGACGCGCCCGCGCGTGAGTGCCAAGGGTCATCGGTCGAAACAGCCTTCACTTCCTCAAGGGCGCGCCTGCGGCGCGCCGGGGCGCCCGGCCGCCCCGGCCGGGCGTGCGGCGTGGCCGCCGATCCCGTCCGGACGGCCAGCGCCCCCCACCGCAGCACGCCAGGGGAGTTGAGGCGTCGACCGGCCATGGTGGGCCGGGGTGTGGTGGGCTGGGGGTCGACGGCCTCCGAGACTTTAGGCAGCCACCATGGGGCGAGCCTCGAAGAACAGGGGGCCGATCGGGCTATTGCGGGCAGCTCCAAGGCCTGCCCGATCCGCTGGCGAGCGTAAGGCCCCCTGTTCACTCGCCCCATGGCAGCTCCCGCCCAAAGTCTCTGCGGCCGGCGACGTGCCCACCCGCGCCACTCACCAGCGACAGGGCGTTTCATACCGCCGACTCCAGGAGCGCGGCGAGCCTGTTGACGGCATCAGACCAGCCCGCCAGCCGAACGACCCCACACCCGCTCTCGTCCACCGAGGCGACCGCGCGCACGGCCGACAGTTCGAACCCGGTACCGAGCAGCGCGCGGTTCAGCCGGTCGGCAGACTCACGTGCCTCGCGCCAGCCCGCGATGTAGTCGACACCAGGCAGCCACAGCCCGGCATCTGTGCCCGCCACATCGTCCAAGCCGTCATGGATCCAGTCCTCACCCGAGTCATTCACGCCTTTTCACCCCAGCCCTGTTGCAGGTAATGGATCGTCAACTCCGTTGATTCCAGGGCTAGAAGCGACGCAACGCGACGGCCCCGGTACCATCAGGCACCGGGGACCGTCGCGTCCCCTCCCGGACCACCCCGATAGCTGCCAGGCGAGGGGGTGGTCCGGTCTCGGTATGAGGTTGTGAAGCGCGGCCCCCCGGTTTGGGAGGGGAGCTCCCGGAATTCCGAGGAGCCGCGCCCCTGTGGCCGGAGTGGTCAGACTCCGGCCGTTGACCGGATCGCCGTCCACTCCCGATCGCGAGGGAGCAGAACGGGGCGGCGACCCGGGGTCGGTCAGGCCGAGTTCTCAGCCCATAGGCGGTCGAGGTCCAGGCGGCACCACACCGTCTTCCCGGCCCTGATCCCCGGCGACCACCACACCGCGTCCGCCAGCCGCTGAACGATCAGCAGCCCACGCCCCCGATCCGGCAACAACGCTTCGGAGAAACTGCCCGCAAGATCAGGTGAGAAGAACTCACCCGCAGGGAGGTCCGGCGGAGTCGAGTCCTCATCCGACACCCCGATGACCAGCACTTCCGGATACGTCATCAGCGACACATCGATACGCCGCCCAGAACCAGGCAGCGCCAGCCGGTTGTCCGGCACCGCATGATGAACGACATTGCCGACCAGTTCCGACACGACGAGCCGCGCGTCGTCCACCGCGTGCTCCAGGCGCCAGGTCGTGAGGTACGAGCCGACCATGTCCCGCGCAGCCTTGACACAGTCCGGCGATTCAGCAAAGAGCGTCAGCGCCCGGAAGTGTCCGTTTGCCGGATCATGAATCGAACGACGCGGAGCACCCACCGCCGACGTATTCGCTGCGTGTCTGCTCTGCTGTGCTTCCACCGCGTCCCCTCCCGAGCACTGACAGGCCCTGTAGCCCGTCGATCTGTGCCGACCAGTGAACGACGCAGGAAGCGCAGGCGGGAGCGTTCACCAGGGGGTTCACGTGAACACCGGCAAGCGCAAAGGGGGTTCACCAATGAACCCCCCAAGACGAGACTGCTGTGACACGATGGACACTCGCTGTCATTCTCGGGTTGGCAGGGGAGCATGAGCCGAGAGCCGAACACACAGCTGATCGCCGTCATGGGCGAGGCGCAAGTTTCGAACAAGGGTCTCGCGAAGCGGATGCAGGACACCGCTGCCCAGCGAGGAGTGACTCTCGGCACGACGCACGTCTCCGTGCAGCGATGGCGGGACGGCTCCGGTATCCAGCCGCAGACAGCGGCGATCATGGCAGACACGCTCTCCGCCAAGCTGGGCCGCCGCATCACACCGGGCGATCTCGGTTTCTTCGATCACTCACGTCCGAGCAGCCCGCAGCAAATCGGCTACCCCGGCACGGTCCCCGACGTGCTGTCGATGCTGGCAGGACTGGCCGACCAGCGCGCCGAAGCCCCCGCATCCGACCAACTGACGATTGCGGAAGCCGACCTCAACTCCGCTGTCCTGTCATGGATGATCGCGCGCCCCGACGGCATCCAGGCCGACAAGCCCGCCGGCCAGCGCATCGGCATGCGGGACGTACGCGCGATCAGAGACGCCGCCAGCATGTTCATGCAGCTCGACTTCAAGTACGGCGGAGGCCACGGCCACAAAGCACTGCGCCACTACTTCCGCCACGAAGTCCTACCCCTCCTGGATGCCAGCTACAGCGAACGGGTGGGCACGGCGTTATTCGGTGCCGCCGCCGAAGTCTCCCAGTTGCTCGCGTGGACCGCGTACGACACCGGAAACCACCGACTCGCCCACCGCTACCTCACCTCCACACTCCGCCTCTCGCAGGTCATCGACGACCGCATGTTCGGCGCCCGCATCCTCGGCAATCTCAGCCACCAGGCCAACTACCTCGGCAACCACGCCCAGGCGATCCGGCTTTCACGTGCGGCAGTCGAGGGCGCCAAGGGCCGGGCCACCCCGCGAGCAATGGCACTGAACTCAGCGATGGAGGCCCGCGCACTGTCCAACGCAGGCGACCCGATCGGCGCCGGACGCGCGATGAACGAAGCAGAACGCTACTTCGAACGCGCGGACACCGCCGAAGACCCCGCGTGGCTCGGCTACTTCGACTCCGCGGAACTCATGGGCGAAATCTGCCACTGCTTCCGAGACCTCAGGATGCGCCGGGAGTCCGTGACAGCAGCGCAACGCGCGGTCGACGACACCGACCCGAAGTACGCCCGCACCCTCGGTTTCTGCCGCATGGTGCTCGCCCAAAGCCACCTCCTGAACGGTGACCTGGAAGCCGCCGTCACAACAGCCAGCCTGGCAGTGGACGGCGGCGACACCCTCCAGTCCAACCGCTTCCAGCGCTACGTCACCGACTTCCAGGCCGAGGTGAACACCCACGCCACGAACCCGGTCGTGGCCGCCTTCAACAACCAGGTCCGCGACGCACTTGCCCGCCTGGACGACGACGAGTAGCCCCTACCAGGGCCGCCAGTCCCGAGGCGCATCATCATTGCGCAGCCCAGCGATCCGCCGGCGATACTCGGCAGCCGTCCGCTCATCCTCCTGCACGTTCTGCATCAGCCACGTCGTCATACCGAACTCTTGCAGCCCCCGCAGCGTCCCGTAACCATGCCAGTCATACAGATCCCGCCCGTACGCGGCCACGAACTCGGCGTACTGCTCGTCGGTCTGCCACCCAAGACTGTGATGCTCCACCGCCGTGACCATCAGATCCCACTCAGGATGATCGAAACAGAAGGCCTCGAAGTCGATCAGAATCACTTTCCCCTGATCGTCCACCATGAGGTTCTGCACATGGGCATCACCATGCACAGGCCCCTTGGGAGTCTCGAACCGCAATTCGACGTACCTGTCACGCAGTTCGAACCAGCGCTTACGCAGGAAGACCTTGTCATCCTCAGAGACCACGGCCCGGTCCATCCGCAGTTCCTGCTTGTCGAAGGGATCAAAGGAAGGCAGCACAAGGCCATCCGGCACAGTCAGGGAGTGCAGATCCCGCAGGACACGCCCCAACTCCCCGTAGGTCGCCTTCCGATCACCCTCCACGATCAGATGCCAGAACGTCACCGGATGACCGTCCACCAAGAGCGGCTGCTCAAGATCCTCAACGATCCGAGCCGCAGAGAACCCCTCCGTCGCCAGCCACCGCGAGACAGCCACCTCTGTAAGCGCCGTCGGCAACCACTCCTCCCCCCGCGCCACACGCACGATCACCGGAACAGAAGCCAGCCGGAACAACGCGTTCTCCCCGAGCCGGATCAACTCCGCCCCACTGCCATCGAGCCCCGCAGCCCGGCACGCGGCATCTAACACCCGCGCAGCCCCCGCCGACGTAAACCCCTCTTCCGACCGAGCAGCACCAACCGCCATGCCCGTACCAGCTCCCCTAGTCGCACGCGATCAACCAGCGCACGTCTACGGGTGACCAACCCGGCGTGCGCAGGACTCAGTGACGACCGTACCCACGATCACGTAAAAGGTCTCAGATCCCATCATCGGGAGATCAACGCTTCAGACCCGCGGGCAGCGGGATACTGATGGCGTGAGTCCCTGTGCGAAGCGAATGCTTCAGAGCAGGGACAGAAGGTATATGGCTGCTGGACGACCAGCGGGCGCTATCGCCCGGGGCTGGTTTCCGGTTTGATGGCTGGATCCTTTTCATTCATGAGCTGGAGTGAAGTAGATAGCAGTTGTCGCCTCTGCCCTATTGCGACGCATGACGGAAATGCTGAAACTGGCTATTTCTATGATCGGTCCGCAGTAATCTCGATATCGGTTGCAGGACATTTTCTAAGAAATGTAGAGGTGGTGGCGATGTGCGCTAAAGATAGGCCCCAGCCCCACGAACCGCCGGGGAATCCAGCGCGAGTGCGTACTCATAGCCGCCCCACACTGTCACGTTTCGCAGGCTGCGTGTACGACTGCCAGGGCCGTTCACGTGGAATCCACTCGGATCCGCAAAAGCATGTACTTGCCCGTACGGCAAGACATACTTCACGTTGAGGAGCGTGACATTGATTTTAGACGGAGGCTCGAACTTGACTTGAAATTGAAATTCCCGAGGCGCGTTTCTAAGCGTGAGGGTTCCACCGGTGAACTCGATGTCCCAAGAGTCGATCACATATATCAGCTCGTTCTGATCAACAATCAGGGAAGGGTTCCCGTCCTTATCTTGAATCTGGCAGCTCATTAGCAACTGACCGTCCGTGAAATCGAAGATAAATACCTCTTGCCCGTTAATCAGTAGAGGTACCAGTCTTGCGTTTATCGAGAAGAATTTGTTTCCCCCAATCTCAATTTCGCAGCGATCCCCCTGAAGGTGGAGGCCATAGGGCTCAGAAATTCCGTTGCGAATGTTGACAGGATTGTCATTAGCTTGCAGAACGGCAGCTCTAGGAAGCAATCCGCGCGTCTTCTCGGCGTGATGTCTACTGCAAAGCAGGGTGAGTTCATCGGCGGAATGACTTCTCGTTTCTGCATACTCAAACATGTGCTCGTAGTCGTACAGTGGAATACCGCAGATGACACAGCCAAAACCGCACCGTTTGCGCACTTCGCGTTTAACTGAAGATGGAATCTTCGGGCGGTCTTTCGGCAAAGTAACTCTCCTCTATCGAGCCGTTATCTGAAGGTCGGATCTGTCGGCTAGCTGGTTCATTCCTAGGTATGGGCGCCCTCCTGACGTTTCTGAGCGGAAAGCCATCCCATGATCGCACGGTGGCATATCGCTCGGGCTTGCTCGGCGAGCTGCATCTCATAAATGGCTTGAGGTGTGTAATGCCACAAGCCGACATTCGCATCTTCGATGAAGAGAACCTTTCCGTGGGTGAGGTCGGAGCGTTTTCCGTACAGGACTTTGCGCGCCTTCTCGTCTGCTGAAGAAAGAACAGGTGCATACGTGTTGATGAATGCCTTAAATAGGGCAGTCGGGCCCTCCTTGGTCTTTCGGCACTCGCCGCAGCGGGGGAGATTCTTCGGAGTCTCAACTAGGGATTCAATAGCTTGGATCAGCGCCTGGAAGCTATCGGACCTTGATGCATGGGAGACGTACATTGCGTGATGAAGCCAATAAGCCGATCGCAAAATCCTCTCCCGTTGCTCCTGTGGCATTTCAAAGAAGATGTCCAGATTTTCTTCCATGCTGGACGGCAGTACGAACCTGTCGCGCGCTTGCGACAGAGGAGGCAAAGCCTCAGTCATTTCGATCTCTGGCAGGTCGCCCTGAGGTGTGAATGCAGCAGGTGGTTTACCCCACATCGGGGGCGGGGGCCAGACGGGTGAAATCTCTGAAGGTTGGCCAGAGTAATAACCCTCATGCATGTACAGGCTTTGCCGCACTCCCTCAGCTGTGTGCCTCATGACCCAGTGCCTGCGTTTGTCTATGGTGGGAATCTTGATCCCTGGAACTAGCAATGAAAGCAAAAGCGTCAGCTGGCGTGGCTCCCTTTGAGCGCGCAAGTTGCTCAGGTGCCAATCGTGTGATCCGTCGAACTTTACTTCCACGATCAGGGGGTGGTCCCCATTGAGTCCTTCGATGCGAGGTGCACTCTCGGGTACCGGTCGGATCGTGATTTTATCTTTATAGCGCCAATACCCGCAAACGGGACGATGGGTGAAAAGGAGCAAGTCGGACACTAGGGGGATAGGAGGATCGAGTAGCTTCCTTTCTACGTTTTCTACGATTTGGCTCAGAGTGTCTGCCGTAAGGTGGGGAGTAGGGGCGACTCTCTGTAGATCGCCTTTTTTGTCAAAGATCAACGAGAGGGCGAAATCTTTCTTGTGCTCTGGGAAGAAATCAATCCTTGATGCGGTCGGGTAAGTTGCCAGAGGTAGGGTTTCGCTGATGATGTGTGCCAGCTCTTGCGAGTGCACTCGCCCAAGACCGAGGCGTTGCTCTACTTCCTTTTGAGAAATGGCATTCATTGGCGGCTCTCAGGTCGTCGTCACTATGGCCCGAGCCGACGCCGACTCCGTAGGAGGAGTTGGGGGTTCCAGACCATCGTCTGTGGAGGTCTACAGGATGCCCTGCGGCAGGGCTAGTTCGCTAGGATTATGTGGGAGCTTCTCTGCGGGGCCCTCGGTCCTCCGGTCGGTAGCTCCCGGCGTCACACGTCGACGAGGACGACCCCCGAATCGTAAGAGCCCCCACAGTCGTGTAGGCGCCCGCCGGGAGTTCATAGAGCGGGCACTCTTTCAGGGTGCAGTGCCTCACGCGCCGCACGGATGAAGCCCTTGATGGCCTCATTAACCGAGGGAATGTCCGCGAGCAGCGGGTCGTGGTCGTGCGGCTGGCAGAGCGTGGCGATCAGGCCAGTCGATAGCTCACACCTGCTGAACAGAGCACGCAGCTCTGCCAGCAACTCATTTGAGCTGTCCTCCATGTCGGGAGTGCCAATGGTGCGCCAGAAGCCTTGGGCCACGGGAACCAACTCCCAGATGCGCACTACCTCTTGCCGGTGTGTGCGACTGCGGAGACGGACTTCGTGCATCGCGGCCATCTTGAGCGCGTGGGTTTGTTCGGCCACCACCAGGATCTTGGCAGACGCTTCAAGGGTGATGGCTGCTCCGGCGACTTCGTCGGGGCCTTCCAGCTGCACTACCCAAGCTCTGTGCGACATGTCCGTCTCCAGACCTCGCAAAGCAGCGATACAGGCCCGGGTTTCCTCCAGCCCAGAGGCGCGGCCGAGGTTGTTGTGGGCGCTGTCGGTGTAGTTGAGAACCGATTGTAGGAACGCCGCGTAGGCGTCTCGCTGAACGCTGCGCCGCCACTGTAGGTGGTCGTTCTGGCCCTGCGCTCGCACGGCATCAAGTGCAGCCCGGTAGCTCGCATCTGCTTGCGCCAAACCGGCACGAGCGGTCTCTTCCGCCCCGCGCAGCGCGCCCCTCAACGTCCAACGTCCGATGAGGATCGTTGACGCGATGCCGACGGCTGCGACGACGGCCGCAGCGATCGCCCCGATTCCCTGGAGATCCTTCATGGGTCACATGATGAAGGGTCCTGCGCGATGGTTTCCGCGAGACCTACGGATCGCCGCTACCTGCGCAGCCAGCAGATCATGTTCCGCAATATCCGCGTCCTGCACGATAGATCGATGTCGCAGGTGCTGGCATCGCGCACTCAGGAGCGGCCAAATTTCTGATCTGTCGGAACAACTTCACGTCCCAGCGGCATGAGAGAGATCGGGATGAGCTTGAGGTTGGCCCACCCGAACGGGATGCCAATGATTGACACGAACAGCGGGATGCTTGTGACCAGGTGGGCCAGCGCCAGCCACCACCCCGCGAAGATCACCCAGATCACGTTCCCGATGAACGAGCCTGCCCCAGCGCCCGGCCGCTCCACAGTGGTGCGGCCGAACGGCCAGATGACGAAGCCGGCGATGCGTAGCGACGCGATGCCGAATGGGATGGTGACGATCAAGATGAAGCAGATCAGCGCGGCGATCACGTAGGCGATCGCCATCCAGATGCCACAGAAGACGAGCCAGATGATGTTCAGTAGCAGGTTGAACAGCTTCATGATCGGTACCTCTCCAGGTCGGTCCGCCGGTACTGCCTGCTACTACCAGTATCAGCTGGTCACGCGTTCAGGCGGAACCGCAGCGCCCTTGTAGCGTGATCAGGAACGTTCGGAGATGATCCCGTTCGGCATCGCCGCGTTTCGTATCGGCGTGTACGCCCTGTGGCCCTTCGGCCGTACGACGGTCGAGCGCCGCGACGCGGGTGCCCCCTCATGTATCGGCAACGTCCTGTGGCTGGTCCTCGCGGGCTGGTGGCTCGCACTGGCCCATGTTGTCACCGGCGTTCTGCTGTGCATCACGATCATCGGTATCCCCTTCGGCTTCGCCAACTTCAAGCTCATCCCGGTCTCGCTGATGCCGCTCGGCCGCGAAATCGTGCCGACGGACCAGCCGTTCAGCTCGCGCTGGTAGTCCGGCCGGAGAGGGGAAGCGGTCGGTTCCCAGCCCGACCGTTATCCACAGGCTGCCGGTGGGATCTCGTCCCGGCCAGCCGGTTATCCACAGGCCGCCCGATTGTCAGTGGCGGCCTGCATGATGAATCCATGACCGAGATCGAGCAGTTGCTGACACGGGTGGCGGCCGAGGCCCGCAACACCCGGCCGTGGGGCTGGCCTTCACTCCCCGCCCCCGTGGACGCGGCCACGCTCGACCGCGCCGAGACCGCCCTCGGCTTCCCTCTGCCGCCCCTCCTCGCCGCGCTCTACCTCCGGATAGGAGACGGCGGATTCGGCCCCGAGTACGGCCTGTTGCCCCTCCTCGACAGCGCGCCCGCAGGCGAGCCGGCCGTCGTCGCCCAGTACCTCGCCAATCGCGAGGAGGCCCGCAAGGACCCGGACTGGCCCTGGCCCGAGGGCATCCTGCCGATATCCCACTGGGGCTGCGGAATGTACGCGTGCGTGGACTGCCGTACACCCGAAGGCACCGTCCTGCTCTTCGAGCCGAACACCGACGACGCCGACCACGCGTGGTACACCGACGCCCCGGGCCTCGCGGAGTGGCTGCGGGCCTGGCTCGACGGCACGGGCTGGTACCAGGAACTGAACGCCGACATGGACCTGGAGCCCTGGCCAGGCCTCCGCATACGCACGACGGCAGCGACACTGCCGACCCAGGCCTCGTGACCGAGTAACCGACACGAGTTCCGTCAGCGGTGAGGTCAGGCCGACGACCCCGAAGCCGGCCACCACCGTCGCACGCCGTACACGACCGCCCCCACACCCAGCACCCCCGTGCCCACGACCACCGACACCCCCGGAAGCGCGGACGCCAGCGTCACGCAGCCGATTAGCCCCACCGCCGGCACCACCCGCGACGTCGGCGCCGAACTCAGCGTCCAGGCGGAGGCGTTGGCCACCGCGTAGTACGCCAGCACCCCGAAGGAGGAGAAGCCGACAGCACCTCGTACGTCCACCGTCGCGGCTAGCACCGCGACCACCGCGCCCACGGCCAACTCGGCCCGGTGGGGCACCTGGAAGCGCGGATGCACGGCGGCCAGGGTACCGGGCAGATGACGGTCACGGGCCATGGCCAGCGTCGTCCGTGAGACGCCCAGGATCAGGGCGAGCAGCGAGCCGAGCGCGGCCACGGCGGCACCGGCCCGTACGACAGGAACCAGCCCCGGCACGCCCGCCGCCCGGACCGCGTCGGCCAGTGGGGCGGTCGCCTGCCCGAGACCGCCCGATCCCAGCACGGAAAGGACAGCCACCGCCACCGCCGCGTACACCACCAGCGTGATGCCCAGGGCCGAGGGGATCGCGCGGGGGATGGTGCGCGCGGGATCCCGGACCTCCTCGCCGAGGGTCGCGATCCGGGCGTACCCGGCGAACGCGAAGAACAGCAGCCCGGCCGCCTCAAGCACGCCGCCCACACCACCGGAGGCCCCGACGTCCAGCCGACCGGTGTCGGCGGCGTCGGAGCCCAGACACACCACCACGACGGAAGCGAGGACAGCGAGGACCACTGCCACGATCGTCCGCGTCAGCCAGGCGGCCTTCTGGACGCCGCAGTAGTTCACCGCGGTCAGTGCCACCACGGCCGCGACCGCCACCGCGTGCGCCTGCCCCGGCCAGACGTACGCGCCCACGGTGAGCGCCATCGCCGCACAGGAGGCCGTTTTCCCGACGACGAACGACCAGCCCGCGAGATAGCCCCAGAAGTCACCGAGCCGCTCACGCCCGTACACATAGGTGCCGCCCGAGGCGGGATACAGGGCGGCCAGCCGGGCGGACGACATGGCGTTGCAGTAGGCGACCACGGCCGCTGCGGCGAGCCCGAGCAGCAGCCCGGACCCGGCCGCGTGTGCCGCGGGTCCCAGGGCTGCGAAGACGCCGGCCCCGATCATCGAGCCGAGCCCGATGACCACGGCGTCGCCGACGCCAAGGGTGCGTCGTAGTTCGGCGGACGGTTCCGCTCCGGGCTGTGCCATGCGCCGCACCCTACTGACCGGTGCAACCGCCGGGCAGCGCGTTGACGTCGTGTACAGCAACACGGCACCAACAACGCACCAACCCGAACGCACCGGCACGAGCGCGGTGAAGCCGACCGGCGGTATCACGCCATACAGGGTCGACGAAGTCACAGCGCCGGGACAGTTCGAGCACAGCACGGAGGGGCAGGTTCACGGCATGAGCATCATCGGCTGGATCATTCTGGGGCTGTTGGCCGGGGCCATCGCCAAGTTCCTGCTGCCTGGGCGCGACCCGGGCGGTTTCATCGGCACGACGGTCATCGGCGTCGCGGGCGCGTTCATCGGTGGCTGGATCTCGGCGCGCTTCCTCGACCACCCCATCAGCAACCAGTTCTACGACGGCACCACATGGGCGGCGGCGATCGGCGGCTCGCTCGTGCTGCTGGTCGCGTACCGCATTCTGTTCGGCAACTCGCGCGACTGAGCGTGAGCCTGGTCCGCAGCAGGCATGAGAGGAGGGGTGGGCGCTTTACGGCGCCCACCCCTCGTCAACTCATCAACGACTCGTGGACTACCGGTAGTTCACGTACCGGCCGCTTGATCGTCTGACCTGCACGTTAGCGCCGATAGGGCGGTTGACGTGCAAAAACTACTGACAGTGTTTGTCACTGTTGCGCAGCGTTATTCGGGGTCTTGTGCCCTGAGTGTGCCCTTGCGCAACCGGGGTCCTCCCCGACTCCGCTCGTCTGCCTCGCGCAGACAGAGCGGCGCCGCCCGGTGTGTCACCACCGAACGGCGCCTTGATCCGAACCCCTTCCGATCAAGGAGTCAGACCCATGCAGGACCGTACCCCGCAGGGTGCCGTCCGCGATCTACTCGCGGCCGTCCTCGAAGCCCTCGACATCCCCTCGCCCGCCACCATGGGCGACACCGAGACGCACGACCGCGTCCTCAACGACCGCGCCATGCACGCGAAGATCGCCCTCCGCAGCGCCCTGGAAGAGCACCCGCTCGGCATCGAGTGGACGACCACCTACCTGCGCGAGCGGCTCGCCGAACACCCGCCCGTCGGATACCGGCACTGGCGTGCCACGCGTGCGGGGGCCGGTCGATGAGCACCGAGCCCCGCACGGTCACCGTGCCCACCCTCGACCACGGCGAGATCACGATCCCCGAACCGGCCTGGTGCGCCGGCCACGAGGGACAGCCCGCCGGGTGCCGCTCCGACTTCCTCCACCGAAGCCCCGCCCGTGCGTTCGCTTTCCGCGGCAAGCAGCTCGGCGCGGCCGGGCTCGTTCAGGGCCCGTTCGCCGAGCACGCGAGCCGCCTCACCGAGGCCCACCTCACGCTGATCATCGAGGGCGTCACCCTCAACCCGGTCGGCCTGTACGACCTGGCGGGTGCTCTCGACAGGTACACCGATCGGCTGCGCGACCTCGCCGACGAGTTGCACGCGCTCCTCGGGGGTGGCCGATGAGTGGCATGACGGTTGGCGTCCGCCGGATGGTTGTCGCGCACCTCACGGAGCGTGGCATGGGCCCGGCCAAGATCGCGGATGAGCTGGGGGTTTCCAAGGAGACGGTGCGCAGGGACCTCCACAAGCAGCCCCCGCCGGCGTCCCTCACGGCGGGCACCGTTGTGGCGGACGATGTGCTCGCGCTCCGGCTCGACGAGCCGCTGCGTGCGGCGCTGGTCGTGCTGCGCAGCACGATGCAGACGCCGGACACCGCAGAGCACAACCGGGCTGCCGCGCGGGCGGCGATCCGGGCCACCGCGGACACCGTTCTTGAGGCGCACCGTGGGGTGAAGCCGTGAGGTGGGTTCTCCTCGGTGTGCTGCTCGGTCTCCTGCTCGTCTTCCCGGCGCTGCTCGCCCTGGTCGTCGCCACCGTGGCGGCGCTCGCCTCGCAGCCCCTCGTCGTCGCGTTCGCGCTCGGCCTCGCGGTCCGGCCGAGCCTGGCCCGCCTGCGGGGGTGGGGTCGGTGAGCGAGGAGATCTCCGATGCAGCCCGTGAGGCCGTGGAGGCAGCCGCCAACTCCAGACAGCTGGAGATGATCGCGGCCGTTCTCCAGGCACAGCAGTTGTTGAACGCTCAGCAATCGCCGTGCCAGCACCAGGCACCGCCCCGGTTCGAGGCCCGGAAGTGGCTCGTCATCGGGGGCGTGATCGTGTCCGTGGGTCTGGTCGGTGCCCTGTTCGCCGTCGCGGTCGCGATCGGCGCGTGCTGCGCGACCGCCTGCCTGATCGTCCTGCGCTCGATGTGGCGCGACTTCAACAAGGGCCGCTGACCTGCCCTTCCGTCCTCCGCCAACCGTGGCATCTGCCCCACGGTTGCGGGGGTGCGGTGGGGTCGGACAGCCCGGCCCACAACCAGGGAGTGCCGCATGACCAGCAGGACGAACCTTGCCCTGGCGACGGACGCCGTCGCCCGAGCCGCCCGCCTGGCCGCCGAGGCCGAACGGTGCATCAGCAACGGCGACATCAGGTCCCGGCTCGCCGACCTCACCAGGGTCGGCGCCCTGTGGGCCGACATCGCCGGCGCCCAGGCCGCCATCGCCCGCGTAACGGCCGAGGAGACCGACCGTGGCTGAGCCGAAGCTGACCGCTTGGGAGAAGTTCCAGATCGTCCGCCTGGAGGTCCGCGGCGCCCGCCGCTCCATCGCCAACATCCAGGACCAGCCCGACATCGACCGCGGCATCGCCCGCATCAAGGAGCGCGCCCGCAAGCGCACGAACGGCAAGTAGGTACACCACGGGGCGGCCGTACCCGGCACAGGTACACCGGCCGCCCCGTGTCCCGAACGTCCCAGAGGAACGACGGAGAACCAGGATGACGGACACGACCGCACCCGCCCACACCGACCCGACAGGTACACCTGTACCCGAGGTACCCGCACCCGCAGGTACAGCGGGTACCCCCGTACCCGCGACCGAGGTACAGCCCCGCCGCCGCGTCCGTATCGCCAGCCTCCGGCGGGTCGTCGTCGAAGCCCGCGAGCACACCGCGTACCGCATCCTCGTCCGCCACGGCGCGTACGTCGTCGGGGGTACCCGCGTCCTCACCCGCCGTACCTGGGAGGCCCGCACGACCGCCATGCACGCGCGCATGATGCGCCAGGCCGAGGCCGCGGGGAACGAGGAACTCGTACGGCAGTGGGAGCAGCGGGCGTATGCGTACAGGTTCGCCAGGCACAAGCGGCGCATGGACCTGTTGCAGATGATCCTCACCGCCCCGAAGGCCATCGCCTCCGCCGTCCTCAGTACCGGCAGCGTGCTGCTCATGGTCGGCCTGATGCTGGCCTGGTACAACCACGACGTCCGAGACATCCTGACCCCCTTGAATACGGTCATTGAGCTGGTCGGATGGGTGGCTTTCATCGCGGGTGTGCTGTGGGAGCCGCTGCTGTACTCCCTGCCCTGGCTCGCTCTCATGGGTGTGTGGGCCGTCGGCCGGCACCGGCAGACCGCACCGTCGTGGGCACTGCCTACGGGCGGCGACGAGCGGGATGTCGTGCCCGACGAGGGCGCCATCCTGCGCGCGCTCGGCAACCTGGGAATCGCCCCGCTCAACAAGGCCATCAAGGACGGCTGGCAGCCCCGTTGGGAGCAGCCCACCACCCGCTCCGGGACCGGCTGGCACACACAGCTCCAGCTGCCCATGGGCGTCACCGTCGAGATGATCTGCGGGAAGAAGAACGTCCTCGCCCACAACCTGCTCAGGAAGCCCGTCGAGGTGTGGCCTACCGAGCCCCCGAAGCAGCCAGGCACCCTCGACCTGTGGGTGGCCGACCAGGGCTCGCTGTCCGGGCCGGTCCCGCCGTGGCCGCTGCTCACCGAGGGCACGACCGACTACTTCAAGGGCGTGCCGGTCGCCGTCTCCCAGCGCGGCGAGGCCATTATCGGCAAGCTGATGGCGGCGAACTACATGGTCGGCGGGATCATGGGCTCGGGTAAGTCGTCGCTGGTCATCGCCCTGCTGCTCGGCGCGATCCTCGACCCGATCGTCATCGTCGAGGCGTACGTCATGGCGTACAACACGGACTACGACCCGCTCAAGCCCCGGCTTCAGACCCTGGTCAAGGGCGACGACGACGAGGACATCTACGCCGCACTCAAGGCCCTGCGCAACCTGCGCGACGAGGTGACCACCCGCGGCAAGCTGCTGGAGGAACTCGGCGAGGGCGCCACGAAGGTGACACGGGAGCTGGCCCTGAAGGACCCGCGGATGCGGCCCAAGGTCGTCGTCTTCGACGAGTGCCACGAACTCTTCATGCACAAGGAGTACGGCAAAGAGGCCGCCGAGCTGGCCATCAAGGTGATGAAGAAGGCCCGCAAGACAGCCATCACCCTCATCTGGGTCACCGTCTCCCCGACCGCCGACAGCCTGCCGCGCGACGTCACCCGCAACACCTCGCACAGGGTGGCGTTCGCGGTCGGCGACCACGTCGCGAACGACGGGCTGCTCGGCTCCGGCCGTCACAAGGCCGGCGTCACCGCGACCACCCTCATCCCTGGCGAGGACGTGGGCACGGCCGTGACCGTGGGGTTCAGCAACAAGCCGTTCGAGGTGGTGCGCGCCCACTATGTGGCGCGTGACCCCGACAAGGGTGTCGACGAGGTGACGCCCGTGGTCGTACGGGCGATGGGCCTGTACGAGGGCGGCCCGGCCGTCGTCGACGAGCCGACGTTCGAGCCGGCCGACCCGCTCGCCGACGTCGCCGCGATCCTCGCCGACGACACGCGCGTCCTCGCGCAGGAGGTGCTGCACCGTCTCGCCGCCCGGAACCCGGAGGAGTACGGCAGCTGGGGGCCGACGGACCTGAAGCGTGCGCTGGAGCCGTACGGGGCCGAGCAGTACAAGTCCAACGGCGTGATGGTCGTCGCCCGCGAGCGCGTCCAGGACGCCATCTTGGAACGGTTCGCCGAGGACGTCGCGGACATCGACGACGAGGAGGGACCCGCCTAGATCTTGGGGAGTTCTCCCTACCGCCTCCCTGCCCTGCCTCCCCGGGCTCGACCTGCGCATATGCCAGTTCAGGGAGGCAAGGGAGGCGGATCACCGCACCTGTCGGAAACGGGAAACGGGCGGGTCAGCCTCCCCCGAGCCGCCTCCCTCCCCGTACGAGAACGGCCCCCAGACCTGGACACGCGTACCAGTCCGGGGGCCGTCCTCTTGCGGGAACAGCGGACACGAGATCACTGCCCCGCGTCAGAGCGGCCGGCCCCGACGGGGGAGACGGGACCGACCGCAGCTCTAAAGGCGCGTACCAACCGCCAGCGTCTCAACCCCCGACAGGCTGATCATCGCGCGCAGGACGATCGCGAGGCGCTGCTCGTCGAGGTCCATCACGCGCACCAGGCTCGTCTGATGCGGCCACGCGATGGACAGGACGAGGTCGACGAACGCCCGCCCCGACTCGTCCAGCCCCAGGCCGTAGAGGTTGCAGGCGAGGTGCTGCCACGTGAACTCCACGCCCCCTGCATCGGTATGGCAGACCAGATCCCTGCGGACGGTGTCGCAGGCGAGGATCTGCCCCTCCTCCACCAAGGCCCGTACGGCGGCCTGATCGCGGGGCGTGACGGCTGCCTTCAGCAGCAGCTCCTCGAACGGCGGGGTGTCTGTGTCCTCGGCGGCCGTGGTGGTCAGGGTCATCTGGATGCCTCCATGGAGAGTCGAGCGCCACCAGGGCTGAACGCAGCACCGAGAAGCACGGGATCGGTCAGGCGGCCAGACCCGTCAGGCCGCTCCAGCCACATCCGCACGCCGACCGCGTGCAGGACTGGCGGGCACCGGAGGACCCACCCAGCCGGGTGCACGGTGAGGGGCCGTATGTCGTCCAGCTCGTCACCGACGGTCGGCGGCAGCAGCCACCATGCGAGATTCGCCTCCGCATCGGCGAGGACCGGGCCGAGGCACTTCCAGCCCATTCGCTTCATCGCGTGCATCGACTGAAGCAATGGAGCCTCGGCCGCACGCCAGTGGGCGCCTGTACGGAAGGGCGCCAACTCCTCGTCGTCCCACTGACGGCAGACGTCGGTGGGCTGGGTGGTGCAGGACAGAAGCCAGTCCTGGCCCGCTTGTTTGGTGGATCGGGTGGGCTTTGCGGCCATGGCCAGGACCGTAGGGAGTTCGGTTGCGGCAACGCTCGCCGATTGCGCGGGATTGCGCATGTAGGTCCGCGGGTTGTGGCGGGTTGCTTACGCGAGGCTGAGCTGTGCCCTCGCGCGCATGATCAGGCGGTGCGCCTGGTGGTCGAAGACTGCCGAGTCCTTCAGCAGCTCCCACGTCTTGCGGTAGTGCGCGACGTCCTCGTCGGAGTCGAGCCAGAGTTCGGCGTTCCAGGTGTCGGCGATGACGAGCCGCTCGTCGATGATCCAGAATCCGTGCTTTGGCGAGAACGGCGTACGGATGCCGAACGGGATGATGCCGAGGGTCACCGTGTCGAGGCCGATCACGGAGGTGAGGCGGTCGAGCTGCGCGGCCATGGCCTCGGGGGCGCAGCGTACGACGTGCAGCGCGGCCTCCCACACGAGCGCGTGGAAGTGGTGGCCTGGCTGGTACAGGGCTCCTTGGCGCTTCATACGGGCCCGCACGCCCTCCTCGATGTCCCTCGGTGTACCCAGCCGGTTGGACACGTCGGTGAGGATGCCACGGGCGTACTCGGGGGTCTGGAAGATGCCGGGGATGATCCCGGACTCGAAGAGGTGGATGACCTCGGCTTCGGCCTCCTGGACAACGTGGGCCTCCTGCACAGCACGGTGACCGGCGGAGAGTTGCCGCTTCCAGCTGCGGTGCGAGGTTTCCAGGCCGCGCACTCGGCCCTTCAGCTCGCTGGCGGCCTCCGTGGCCCCGGCCGCCTGCGCCCACGCCTCGACATCGGCCGCCGAGGCTGTTTGCTTGCCGTTCTCCAGCCGCGACACCTTGGAGCGCTGCCAGCCGATCCGGGCCGCGAAGTCCTTCCCGTTCAGGCCGGCCTCGGTGCGCAGCTCACGTAGCCGCGCACCGAGGGCTTCACGGGCCTGCTGGAAGTCAGTGCTCACACCCTCGAAGTTACCTGCGCCACGAAGTCCGTACGCCTGATCGCGTGAGGCCAGGCGGCATCCCGAATGCGGCAGAACTCCGCGATGCGCGGGGGGTCTTCGACAAGCTCGGCGCCGAGGTACTCGTCAGCGTCGTCGAAGTGGAGCACCAGGGCGCGGCGGTCGTCGAACAGCCAGAAGTCGACCGCGGGCAGACCGAGGCGTTCGGCGTCCGCGCGCCACAGATAGCGGATGTCCTCGCCCGCCGCCTCGTTGTTCGTGGCCCGTGCGAGGAGGAACCGCTGGCCGTCGGTCGGCGGGTCGTCGACGAGTCGGATGCGCTCGAACCGTTTCCCGGCCGCCGTCTGCTCCTGGATGTTCTCTCCCCACGCGCCGGGGGTGTCATGGCCGACGTCCCCGCCGGCCTTCCAGCGGGCCCAGTTCGGGCCCGTGCGGTCGGAGGCGTAGCCGCGGCGGGTCTCCAGCCGCCACGCGGTGCGCTCGAACGTCTCGAAGTGCGTGCCGAACGTCGAGTCGTCGATGAACTGCGGCACGCGGTCTACTCCTTGGGGGCGAAGCGGGTCAGCAGCTCACGCGGGACGACGACCAGGGTTTCCCCCGAGAGAGGGTCCGCCATCTGTTCGATGTCCTCGGCGTCGGCCTGCTTGCCCTGTACGAGCACCTCGCCCGTGTCCAGGTCCTCGTACAGGGTCGGGCACTTGCCTTCGTCGCTGGTCGTGCCGAGCATGCGGAGCCGTCGGGCCATGGCCTGTCTCCCTCTCGTTGGTGGGCTCCCAGGATGCGGCGGATAGCCGTGCTACGCAGACAGATTGCGGAGGATTGCGCGACGGGCGAGGGCGCGCGGCCCGGTTGCGCGCAACGAGCGGCGCCCGGCACCCTTACCGCGAGGGGCCGGGCGCCATGGCTCAGACGTGGAACCTCTCCAGCGCTGGCGCGGCCGTGACCGCCCGCTCGTCGTCCCGCAGGGGCCGGACCGGGGTCATCCCCACGAAGTAGCTGCCGTCCCCGTCTGCTCGCTCGTTCCACTTCCACGCGTCGACGCCGCCCGTGACCACGGCGAACCCCATCAGCGCGAGGGCGTCCAGTCGGGACAGGAGCGGGATCGGAAGGGGGCTCGGGTCCCACTTCATGAGGGCCTCGGACATGTCCTCGCCGTCCTCGGTGACCAAGTGCAGCGTCCAGGCCCCGGGCGCGCCGTAGGTGCCGCTGCACACCACGGCCGCGAGGTACGGGGTGCCGTCCATTTTGATGATCATCTGCGGCTCCTACCCTCTGCCTCGGCCGAACGCGGCCTGGACGTTACCGCCGTGACCAGTCGCGACGATGCCCCTGATCAGCCGCGTCATCTCCGCCTCGCCGGACACCCTGATGTCCAGCCGCACTTGCTGCGGCTGCGGCGTTGCCGAGCCGCTCGGGAAGGCCCCCATGCCTGCGCCGGACATCGCGTAGTCAGGCAGCGCGATGCCGGGCAGGCCCCTGGTGAGCCGCTGCAACTGGGCCCGCAGCGCCGGAGTCTGGTCGTCGATCCCGGCCTGGAAGCCCCGGATGATGAGACGGCCGGCCGGAGTGAGGATCCGCTTGTCGACGTCCTCGGGGCCCTTCCAGTCGGTGAGCTTGGAGGTCAGGTCGCCGAGGGTGGAGCGAACGCTCCCGAACATCGAGGCGATGCCGTCGATGAAGCCACGGATCAAGCTCTGGCCAGCGTTCCGCAGCACCCCGCCGAGCGAGCCCAGAGCAGAACGGGCCCGACCCGGCAGGCCTCGCAGGTACGACACTGTGCTGGAAAGGCCGGCCGAGACGCGGCCAGCCATCGACCTCAGCGCCCCCGAGGCAGCCCCGGCAATCCGCGGCCCCAGGCTGGCCAGCGCCGAAGCCGCGCGCCCGGGAAGCCCTGCGAACCACCTGATGATGGCGTTCACCGTGTCCGGGACGATGCTGTGCCCGACCAGTACGTCGTACATCCACCGGAAGCGGCCAACGACGTCGTCAATGAAGTCGCGGACGCTGACGTAGATGTCGCTCAGCTTGGCGATCACAGCACCCGAGATGATCAGAACGCCCTTGATGAACGTACCGAGGTCCTCGAACGCCTTCTTGGCGCCGGGCGCGCCTCCACCGATCTGTGCGAAGAACAGACCGAGCCCCTCGCCGATGTCGGACAGCAGCTGCTTCACGCCCTCGAAGACCGGCTTGGAGTCCTCCATCATCTTCCGGAAGCCAGGCAACGCGTTCTTGATGAGGGCACTGATGCCGTCGGTCAGGTCCTGGATGATGCCGCTCTCGGCGACCGTGCGGAAGACCTGGTCGATCTGCGGGGCGACCTCGCGGGCGGTCTGCTCCAGGCTCTTCAGAGCTTCCGCCAGAGGCCTCGCCATGGGCTTGGCCGCGCCGTGGAAGATGTCCTTGACGGTCTTCATGAGGCTGCCCGCGGCCTTCTTGACCTCCGGATCGTTCTTCAGCAACGCGGCCCCGACACCGATGACGGCCAGACCACCGACCGCGATGACGGCGCCGGAGATCAGCGCGGCAAGGAACGGGAGCGCCACAGCCGCGATCGCCGCGGCCAGAGCGGCGCCGATCGCGCCGACGTACGGGTTCGACGAGAACGACGACGTGACGCTCTGAAGCCCGGACATGCCGGCACTGAACGCGGCTCCGATCCCCGCCCGGAGCGTGCTGGCGAGGGCGCTGAGCATGCTGCGGGTCAGGCTGCGCCCGGTGTCGTCTCCACCAGCGCTGCCGAGTCTGGCGAGCAGACGGAAGGTGCTGCGGGTCTGGTCGTCGGTGTCGCGGCGCATGGTGCGTAGCGCAGATCTGATCGCGGCCACCATGCCGAGCCCGCCGCGGGTGGCGCCGTCGCCGAGGTTGTCGCCGAGGAGCCGGGCCATGGTCTCGGACTCGTCGACGAACCGGCCGTGGATGTCGCGCAGGCGGCCGTTGACGTCGCGTTGGAAGCCGCGCATGCGTAGCTCGGAGTCGTCGAGGCCGCGGCGCATGCCGGAGTCGTCCGCCTGGATGAACCCGACGAGCTGGCCGATGGTCAGCGCCATGGGTCCGGCTCCTTTCTGATTGCCTGAGGCAACCGGTAGGGCTGGAGAGAGCCCGGCCGGTCAGGGCCGGGCGGGGGTCAGGCGGATATGGCCCGGGCGACCTCAGGCGGAAGCTGCGGGGTGTGGAAGTCCTTGTAGTCCCACCCCGACTTGCCGGGGCCGCTGTTCAGGGCGCTCCTCAGCTGCCGCTTCTCGTCGCTGTAGCCGCGTACGCCGTGCGTGTCGGCCACCCAGGCGTTGACGAGGTTGACGTCGCCGCTGTCGGAGGCGTGCTGGAGTACGGCGCGCTGCATCGCGTCGTCGCCGTAGCGTGCTGCCTCGGCGAGGAGCCGTCCGCGCTGGTCGCGCGGGGCGTTCTTGGTCTGTTCCAGCGCGGTACGGAACGCGGCGACGAGGACGGCGCGGTCTGCGGGGGACGCGTCGTCGGGGATGCCGGGGCCGGACGGTACGAGGCCGTTGAGGTAGTCGAGGCGGGCCTGACGGCGCTCGGTGAGCCGTCCGTACGCCTCGCTGATCTCCTGCTCGTGCTGCTGGTACAGCTCGGCGAGCTTCTCGGCCTTGTAGTCCTCGGCCCACACGCGGCTGTCGCGGATCTCCTGCGCCTTCGCGGCGAAGTCGATGCGGGACTGGCGGGCGGCAAGGTGGTCGGGGTCCTCGTTGGGATGGACCGTGAACGGGTTCGGCGGCGGCTCGGTGGTCATCAGGCGTCCCTCCGCACCAGGGCGTGCACGTCGATGCGGCCGTTGGAGTCGGTCAGGTCGCCCTTGTCGGCCAGCTCGCGGCTCACGTCGTAGAGACGGAAGTCCCGCGGGTACTGCTCCAGGACACGGTGCAGGACGACGGCGAGGAGCGGCGCGCCCCGCATCTTCCGGTAGACCTTCTGTCCCACGGTCGCGGAGTCCCCACCGATCATGTGGGCGAGGGCGTCCTTGCCGCGGCCCTCACCCTGGATCGGCTGGATACCGGCCTGGCCCATGAGCCTGGACCACTTCGTGATGCGTCCGTTGTGGGCGTCGACGGCTTCACACAGTCCGCGCACCGTGGCCTCGTACGCGTCCAGGGCGGTGATGATGGCCTCGGCTCCGTCGAGGTCGGAGGCGGCCTCGGCGCGGATCTTCTCCCTGATCTTCGTGCGGCGGGCCTCGCTGCGCGCGGCATGGATCTCGGCGTGGCGGCGCTCGGCGGCCGGCACTCGCAGCGTGGCGTGTTCGGCGGCGGCGCGCAGCTCGGCGAGGCGGGCGGGGGTGAGTTCCTCCGCCGAGTAGCCGGGCACGGGCTCCAACTCGCCGCGCAGTACGAGTTCGGCGGTCCGGAGTTCCTTCGCGGCCTGTTCGGCTTCGTGTCGCGCGTCGGTGAGGATCGCGGCGACCTCGGCGTCGGTCATCGTCAGTGGGTCGGGTGACTCCGTAGTAGTGGCGGGCATCCGGCGGCCTTCCTGTGGCTGTTCACGAGGTGCTGGGCATCGTCCGGGAGCCATCGGCCACGCGCCACGGGGGTGATCCCCTCGGCGGCGGCCAGGCGGAGGACGTGACGCCCGGTCACGCCGAGACGGCCGGCAAGCTCCTCGGTCGTGACCAGGCGGTCATGGGCTGAGGGTGGCTCGATGTCCAGTGATGTCCGCGCGGGATGTCCAGTAGCGGACAGGTGTGCGAGCGAGGCCGCGCGCAACGTGTCCAGGGCCGCGGCGACTTCGGGCCGTACGCGCCCGCCCTCGGCACGGTGGTGGGCGAGCTGCTTGCGCAGGGCCAGCCACAGGGGGTGGCAGACCTCGGCGGGCAGGAACACCCCGCCGGCCGCGATGACCGCGGGCGCCGACCGCGCCGGATCAGGCCGCGATGCCACGGGGAACGCCGTCGTTGCCGGGCGGATCGAGCAGCAGCGTCGACACGACGAACGGCCAGTCAGCCGGGTACCACAGGTGTGCCTCACGGCCGGCCTCGCGGTGCTGGTCGACCTGCGGGAGCGGCTTACGGCGCCCCGTACGCAGCCACACCAGGACAATGCGCGGGCCGCGGGTGAGGATCAAGGCGGGCTCGTGCGGGCGCTGGTTCGTGCGCTGCTGGACGAACACGGTGAAGCCACGCTTGCGGGCCTCAGTGGCGACGCGTTCGTTCCACTGGAGTTGTGCGGGCTGGAGTTGCATGGTGCTCCTGAACTGGGATCTCGATGTACCCGCGCGCGCGTGTGACGCGAGGGGGGGCCGGAACCGGATGCCCGGCGGCGCGTGGTCAGGCCTTGAAGGTGTCGGGGAGGTGTCCGGCGACGGCTCGGGCGACGTCGGGGGCGGAGGAGAGGGCACCGGTGAGGACGGGGCATCCGTCGTCGTGGTGGACGGCGACGCGGACGGTGCCGTTGTCGTCGGTGTGGGTGGTGGTGTCGGCGGTGCAGTGGCCGCACTGGTAGTTCGCGGCGATGGCTGCGGGGTTGATGTGGCCGATGAGGTAGTCGGTGTGCTGCGGTTCCATGTCGGTCTCCTGTGGCCGGGGTGCCCCACCTGCCCCCTCCTGAGAGAGAGGGAGGGGGCAGGCAGGTCTGAGGCGCCATGCCCCGACCTGCCCCCGGGCTACTCGGGGCAGGTCTGATCTGGGGTTTCGTCCTGCCCTGCCCCCAAAGTCGGGGCAGGTTCGCCCTGTGAGGCGTGGGGCAGGTTCGGGGGCAGGTTCTGAGGTCGCTTCTCGGCCCGTGCTTTGCGGGTCCGGATCGCCTCTTCGATCTTCTCTTTGCGGACCTTGACGCCCATCTCGATGAGCTGCTCGGTGATGCGGACGCGCCCCCACGTGTAGGGAACGTTCGCGTTGTCGAGCTGCTGCACGATCCAGTCGACGGAGCCGGGCTCCGGGCCGCGCTCGGGTAGCGCGTCGAGAGACTCGACAACCAGGGACGTGACGGGGCGCCCGTCGGGCTTGGCCTCGTGGGCGATGCTGATCCGCTTCAGCCCGAACTGGAGGTCGTTGCCCTCCTCCTCGTCCTTCTGCTTCGACGACTTCACGGTGAGGACGATGTTCGCGAGGCGGTCGCCCTTCTTCGAGATGTTGATCTCGGATTGCATGGCGCCCTTCACGCCGGAGGCGCCGCGGCCGTGCTCGCCGACGTGGCCGGTGTGGTGCACCAGGCCGATACAGGCCCCGGTCGCCCGCCGCAGGTCGTCCATGCGCTTGACGACCTCGCCCATCTCCTTGTTGGAGTTCTCTTCGACACCGACGGAGACGCGGGCCTGCGTGTCGATCACGACGAACGCCGGGTCCATCTGACGCGCCAGCTCGATGAACACGGCCCACTCCGGTGACTTGGCCTGAACGGGCCGGGGCAGGAAGAGGACGTTGTCCATGCGGAGCCCGTAGTGCTGCTCCCACGCGCGGACGCGCTTGCGGATGCCCTGCTCGCCCTCGGCGACGAGGTAGACGACAGTGCCTTGGCGGACGTAGTGGCCGTGCCAGTCCATGCCTGTTCCGATGTGGCCGGCCATGTCGAGGATCAGGAACGACTTGAAGGTGCCCGACGGGCCGATGAAGCGCGCGGCGGTGTTCAGCTGGAGCAGGTCGCCGAGGAGCGGTTCGAGCGACGGGATCTTGTCGAGCCCGTCGGTGTCGAGGAGTTCCGTGCGCATCTGCGCGACGCAGGCAGCGAGGTACTCCTCGCCCGACATCGTCTCGGGGTCCGGCCGTACGGGCTGTGTTGGTACGTACAGCCCCGAGTCGGTCCGGGCGATGGCGGGACCCCGCAGGCCCGCCGCGCGGATGTCCGGCGGCGGTCCTGCGGGATCGAACGGGGTGGTCACTCGCTGGTCTCCTGGTACGTGAGGTACTCGCCGGGGCGGCCTGGAATCGCGATGGGCGGCCAGCCCCGGGTAGCGGTGAGCTTGTGCGGCGGCCGGTTGCCCGCGCGGGCCTGTCTGGCCCGGACGTCGACGGCGGCCTCCATGGACTTCGCGGCCCGCACGCGACGGCAGGTCTCTCGTCTGGCGTCGTCGGTGATCTCCCTCCACCAGACGTCGGGCTCGTTGTCCATGAGCCAGTCGAGACGAGCCCGTTCGGCCTCGGCACGACGGTGGAGCTCGGCAGCCTCCAGCGTCGCGACGTAGACACGCGCGTCCTGCGGATCGAGGCGGAGCCAGTCCGGGGAGCCGTACCGGGGCCAGCTGTGCACTCCGAGCGCGGCTACCTGCGTCTCGGCGCGGAGCGCGGTGATCTCGCCCGTGGTGGCGTTGTCGGGTACGGCGCGTACGACGGGCCCCCGCCCGGAAAGGCGGGGGCTGTCGTGGCCGTGACGGGAGTTCACGCGCCAGCCTCGGCGATGGCCATGTTGAGGACGTTGCGGAGCGCACGCACCGTGCTGGCGCGGTCCGTCGACAGGGCCAGCGCCCGGTCCATCGCCTCCCACGCGGTGCTGATCGCCTCCGAGGAGCGAGCCTCGTCGAGCTGCATGTCTCCAACGTCCGGCCGCGCGAGGTGCTGCGCGGACGCGTCGTCGACCGCTGCGTGCAGCTGCTCGGCGAGGTCCCGGGGGTGGTCGACGAGTCCGGCGAGCGCCTCGTTCACGGCGCCGGCGATCGCCCGCTGCGTGGCGGCGAACGGCTGCTCGGTGTCGGGGTGCCGGCGGGGCTGCTCGGTGAGGAGCGGGTGCGGGTGGCCGGTCGGGGCGAGCGCCTCGGCGATGGCGGGCCTACTGGCGGTCTGCGCGGAGAGGGTCGTACGCTTCACGTGAAGCTCCTTTCGACGGCGGCGCAACGGGTTCACGGCCCGCGCCGCCGTTCGGCTGTTCAGGGATGGATGGTTTGGTGCTTCCGGCCCCCGGATCACAGGCGTTGGCGCGCCTGCTGGGGGCCGCTTTCACGCGGCGATGGTCTGGGCGTCGAGCCACTTCTCGACATCGGACCAGCGGGCCCGCAGATGGCGGCCGACGCGAATGAACTTCGGGCCGCCACCTCTGGAACTCCACTGGTAGACCGTGCCGATCGGCACGCCGCAGTAGGTGGCAACCTCTTGCGCGGTGGCCAGCGGACGACGATCGGGAGCCGGCGGGGGCACGGTGGCACGGGGCATTGACGCCCTCCATGTCCGTTCTGGAATGACTGACATTCCCCAGCATGACGCCCGCTCGACTGGCTGTCAACGCTTGCCTTGCATCGTCGCCGTATGTCATTGTCGGCAATGACGAAAGGTGCTCGATGTGAGGTTGGAAGAGGTCATCGGCTGGAACATCGCCAAGCTGCGCACGCAGCAGGAGCTGTCGCAGGCAGATCTAGGCGAGGCTCTTGGCGTGTATCTCGAAAAGCCCTGGAGTCGGCAGGCCGTGCACTCGGCGGAGAAGGGCAAGCGGGCATTTACAGCGGCCGAACTGGTCGCCTTTGCCCTGGTGCTTGAGTGCGAGGTCCCGTTTCTCCTTGCGCCCCACGGGCCGGCCCGGACGGGAGCTATCGCACTGCCCAATGCGTCAGTGGATGCCATGAGGCTGGCCCAAGTGGTGGCGCCGGAGGCCCCGGAGGATTGGCTCCGGCGTGCCAACATCGACTCACTGAGGCAGCTCGCACCCATGCTGACCGGGAGCATCGATACCCTGCGGCTGCTTCAGGTCAGCCTCCTGGAGCTCGTCACCGATGCTGAGGAGCGCGAGGCTGGCGATAACCCGGATGCTGCTGATCCGCTGGTGAAGGAAGAAATGGAGGCCCGGGCTCAGCTGTCTGCGGCTCTTGCCGATGCGCTCGCCCGCGGCACTATCGATCAGCGCCGAATGAGGTCGATCATCGGCCTCCGGGAGAAAACTGAGGAAGTCAAGCGCGAGGGGGAGTCCGCCGATGGCTAGCGTCTACGACCGGTGGCACCTCTCCCGCCCGAAGAAGGGCGCCGAGCCCTGCGCCGCGCACTCCAGCAAGACGAATGTCCTGGTGCCCAGCAAGGACCACGGCAAGGGCAAGCGCTGGCAGGTCCGTTGGCGGGACGCGGCGGGGGAGCAGCAGAAGGAGAACTTCGCCAAGCGCAGTCAGGCCGACACCCGCGGGGACACGATCGGGGCCGACCTCGCGCGCGGCCTGTATGTCGACCCGGCGGCCGGCAAGGAGAGCTTCCGCGCGGTCGCTGAGCGCTGGCGGACGTCCGCCGTGCACAAGGGCACGACGCCCTCGCGCGTCGAGCGGGGTCTACGGATCCATATCTACCCGACGTTCGGCGACCGCCCGATCGTGACGATCCGCCCCTCGGAGATCCAGGCCTGGGTCAAGGACCGGTCGCAGGTCCTCGCCGCATCCACGCTCCGGGTCACGTTCTCCTACCTCGTCACCGTGATGCACACCGCCGTACGCGACCGGACGATCGCCATCAACCCGTGCGCCGGCATCAAGCTCCCCGAGGTGCGCCGCCCGGAGATCGTGCCCCTGCACCAGGACGCGGTCCGCGCCCTGATCGAGGCGGCACCCGCCCGGTACCGGGCGATGATCCTGCTCGCCGTCGCCTCCGGGCTGCGCCAGGGCGAGGTCTTCGGCCTGGAGGTGGACTGCGTCGACTTCCTGCGCAGGGAAGTGACGGTGCGACAGCAGCTCATCACTCCGGACAAGGACGTCGACGCCGACGAGGAGGAGCCTCCCGAGCCGTACCTCGGTGAGCCGAAGACGCACGAGAGCTACCGCACCGTGCCCCTGGTCGGCCTCGCGGTCGACGCCCTGGCGGCCCACCTCCAGCAGTACCCGGCCGCCGTGGTCGACATCGAGGACCGTACGGACACGCGGAAGCCGAAGCGGCGCAAGGCCACCATGCTGTGGACCAACGAACGCGGCGTGGTGCTGAAGCGGGCCAGCTGGTCGCACGTGTGGGCGCGGATGGAAGAGCGGGCGAACGAGTCGCTCAACAAGGCCTACGCGGAGGCGTACTCGGCGTGGGTGCAGCGAGGCCGGCCGAAGGGCGAGGAGCCCGCACCGGTGCGCGTGCCGGAGGGCACGAGCATGCACGACCTGAGGCACTTCTACGCCTCAGCGCTGATCAAGCACCGCGAGAGTGTGAAAACCGTTCAGCGTCGGCTCGGTCACTCGAAGCCGTCGATCACGCTCGACATCTACACCCATCTCTGGCCGGACGACGAGGACACAACGCGGGCGGCCGTCGAGGCGGTCCTCGGCGATGTGCCCGCGTTGTGCCCTCCGGTCGCAACGATTTCCCGTTAGTGCAGGTCAGCCGCTCGGGTCACCGGTAGTTCACGAACTGCAGCGCGAAGTCGAAGTCCTTGCCCTTGAGCAGTGCCTGGACAGCCTGAAGGTCGTCGCGGCTCTTCGAGCTGACGCGCAGCTCGTCGCCCTGGACCTGGGCCTTCACGCCCTTGGGGCCCTCATCGCGGATGATCTTCGCGACCTTCTTCGCGTTGTCCTGGGAGATGCCCTCCTCGATCGACGCGGAGAGCTTGTACTCCTTGCCGGAGAGCTGCGGCTCACCGGCGTCCAGGGCCTTCAGCGAGATGCCGCGCTTGATCAGCTTGGTCTCGAACACGTCGAGGACCGCCTTGACCCGTTCCTCGGAGTTCGCCTCCATGAGGATCTTCTCGCCGGACCACGAGATCGAGGCACCCACGCCCTTGAAGTCGTAGCGCTGGGAGATCTCCTTGGCGGCCTGGTTGAGGGCGTTGTCGACCTCCTGCCGCTCGACCTTCGAGACGATGTCGAAACTGGAGTCGGCCATGTCCTGTGGCTCCTTGTATGGGGTGCTTGTCGTGATCTGTGGATTGCGTATCGGCATGCGTGGGGGCAGCAGCCGAGCCCGGCGTACGTCCCGGGCCGCATCCGCATAAGCGTAGCCACCCCCTACCCCCCGAGCGCCGCTCAATCGAGTGGCGAAGCACCCCTGTGCATCGGGTATCGTTTACGTCGTTGCCACGGAGCACCGCCGAAAAGCGGTTCGAAGGGCAGCAAACCTTGGCGGTGTGCCCGAGCGGCCAAAGGGAGCAGACTGTAAATCTGCCGGCTCAGCCTACCCAGGTTCGAACCCTGGCGCCGCCACGGTAAAAGGCCCTCTTTCCACTGCGATAACGCAGTGGAAAGAGGGCCTTTTCGTTGCCGGAACGCGCCGAGGCCATGAGGGAGAGTGACCCCATGTCATCGCTGTCACGACCGTCGTTCGTGTCGTCGTCCCGTCGTCGGCGCTGTCCCGAGTGCCGGCGGGAGATCGCCGTCGTCGCCGGGAGGTTCGCGCGGCACGATCCGCCGGGAGCCCGGGGGAGTGGTGAACTCGTCTCGTGCCCCGGGTCTCGGCGGCAGGCGGAACTCGGGGCGGCCCAGCCCGCGTTGGACGGGTACGTCGTCCCCGAATTCCCCGGCCAGTTGCCCCTCTTCTAGAGCCCTTTTTGACCCTGCCGGACCCTGCCGGTCGGCCCCGGCCTCCGCCCCTCGTCGCCGCGCCCTCAGTTCCCCGCCACCGACTTGACCGCCACCGAGATCGGTGTCGAGCCGCCGATCAGCTCCAGTGTCAGGCCCGCTGTCGCCGGGGTGTCCAGCAGCTCGGTGAGGACGGCGGCCACGTCGTCGCGGGGGATCGCGCCGCGCCCCGTGTCGGCCTCCAGGCGTACGCGGCCCGTGCCGGGGTCGTTCGTCAGGGCGCCGGGGCGCAGGATCGTCCAGTCGAGCGCGTCCAGGCCGCTGACGTACGCGTCCGCCTCGCCCTTCGCGCGCTGGTAGACGTCGAAGACGTCGTCGCCCTGGTGGGCCGGGTCCGCGCCCATCGACGACACGACCAGGTGTCGGCGTACCCCCGCCCGGACCGCCGCGTCCGCGAACAGCACCGCCGCGCCCCGGTCCACCGTGTCCTTGCGGGCCGTTCCGCTGCCCGGGCCCGCGCCCGCCGCGAAGACCGCCGCGTCGGCGCCCCGCAGCAGCTCCGCGACCTCCTCCACCGATGCCGACTCCAGGTCGCAGACGACCGGTTCCGCGCCGGCCGCCCGCAGGTCGTCGCCCTGTTCGGGGCGGCGGATGATGCCCGCGACCTCGTCACCGCGCGCGGCGAGCAGACGCTCCAGCCGCAGTGCGATCTGACCATGACCTCCAGCTATGACAATGCGCATGCCTTCGACCGTACGCCCGGACGGACCCGTTCGCCGCACAGCTCCCACAGGGCCCGCACACTCATCTCACGACAGCTCCGTACGCCCCTGCCTCGGCAGGTCCAGGGCCGCCGCTGCCGGGGTGTTGCAGTACTCCCGTACCGCGCTCGTCCGTGCCACAACGCGCCCCCTGTGCACCACGATTCGGCTGTAGGCCAGGGACAGTGCGCCGGCCAGGCGGTCGCCGCGGACCGCCAGCAGTTCCGCCGGGAAGCCCGCCTCCACGCGCACCTCAGGCAGGCCGAGCACCGCCCGCGCCGACGTGCTCACGGCGTCGTACGCCTCCTCCGGGCGCAGACCGTGGCGGGAGGCGAGCAGGTACGCCGCCTCCAGGGGGTCCCCGCGGCCCACCGGATTCGCCACGTCCCGCAGCGCGCCGCTGCCCGCCGCCACCCGCACCCCGGCGGCCCGCAGCAGTCGTACCGGAGCCGTGGCACGGCGTTCCGCGCCCCCGCAGCCGCCCTGCGGCAGGCACGCCACCGTCACGCCCGCCGCCGCGAGCTGGTCCGCGGCCCGCGAGGCCACCTCGGCGGGCAGCCGGCCGAGGCCGCCGCAGGGGCCGATGGTCACACCGGGACGCAGCCCGCCCGTCATCGCCGCCAGGCGGGCCAGCCGGGCCGGGTCGTCACCGTCCGTGTGCAGATCGACCGGGCAGCCGTGCTCCGAGGCGACCTCCAGAACCGCCTCGACGTAGCCCGTCGGATCGGGGTCGCGGTCCGGGCAGCCGCCCACCACCGACGCGCCCATCTTCACCGCGTCCCGCAGCATCGCCAGACCGTCCACCCCGGCCACGCCCGTCAGGACCCGTGGCATGGCCACCGCCGTCAGCTCGGCGAGGCCGCGCAGCGCCCGCCGCGCCTGCAGTACGGCGGCCAGCGCGCCCAGCCCCTGTACGTCCCCGATGCGGATGTGTGAGCGCAGCGCCGTTGCCCCGTGGCCCAGTTGGAGCAGCGCCGCTTCGGTGGCCCGGCGCTGGACGTCCTGCGGGTCGTAGGAGACCGGGCCGTCGGCGTCGGCGGACAGGGCCGTGTCGCCGTGGGCGTGCGGTTCGGCGGGGGCCGGCAGGAGGAGGTAGCCGCTGAGGTCCACGCGGGTGGCGTACGCGCTGAGGCTTCCGACCGTGCCGACCGCCTCGATACGACCGCCGCCCAGCCGTACGTCCACGGTCCGGCCGTCGGTGAGACGCGCGCCGCAGAGGAGGAGCGCCGCCGGGTCCCCCGATGAAGCGGGCGACGAGGAGTGGGGCGGCTGCGGCTGGCTGTCGGGCATCGCGCTCCTGTGCTCGGGGGCGGCTGCGCGCAAGGGGGGACGCAAGATCACGCAGAGTGAGTCGAGCCTAGGGCGGGCATCCGTCCGTGTTGCGGAGGAGCGGAATAGTCGTACCGGTGTGGTCCGCCGGATGGGAAAGATCCCTGGCGAGGGGGTGTGGGAGCGGTTTCAGGAGGGGGCTTCGGGGCTGTTGGGGGAGGGGTTTTCGGCGTGCGGAACGGGGGCCGGAACAGGGCAGGACGGGTATCGCGAAACGGATTTGGGTGAACGGTGGCCGAGCGTGTAATGTCTTCATCGCTCGCCCCAATAGCTCAGTCGGTAGAGCGTCTCCATGGTAAGGAGAAGGTCTACGGTTCGATTCCGTATTGGGGCTCTGGTGTGAGAGGCCCCCGTCGCAAGGCGGGGTCCGATCGCATCACAGCGGTGTAGCTCAGTCGGTAGAGCAAGCGGCTCATAATCGCTGTGTCACCGGTTCAAGTCCGGTCACCGCTACTGACAGTAGCCGATTGCGGGGTCGGTCCTTCGATCGGCTACTCTTTTATGCGTTCATCGTCCCATCCGTTCGTCAAGGAGCACTCCTGTGGCTGCCACCGACGTCCGCCCGAAGATCACGCTGGCCTGCGTGGAGTGCAAGGAGCGGAACTACATCACCAAGAAGAACCGGCGTAACAACCCGGACCGACTGGAGATGAAGAAGCACTGCCCGCGTTGCAATGCGCACACCGCGCACCGCGAAACGCGATAAATCAGGCTCGTACGCGAGGCCGTCCCCTGTTGGTTGGGGGGCGGCCTCGCGTCGTTACATCAGCACATCAGCTGTGTACCAGTGCGATTCAGGAGGTGCCGAGTCCATGGCGCTCGACCAGTCCTTCGTGGGGCGGTCCTATCCGCCCACCGAGCCCTATGAGGTCGGCCGGGAGAAGATCCGCGAGTTCGCGGTGGCGGTGGGTGACGCCAACCCCGTCTACACGGACCCCGAGGCCGCCAAGGCCCTCGGCCACCCCGATGTGATCGCCCCGCCCACTTTTGTGTTCGCCATCACCTTCAAGGCGGCGGGTGACGTCGTGGCGGACCCGCAGCTCGGTCTGGACTACAGCCGAGTGGTGCACGGCGACCAGAAGTTCGCCTACGTCCGTCCCGTCCGCGCGGGCGACCGGCTCACCGTCACCTCGACCATCGAGGCCGTCAAGTCCATGGCGGGCAACGAGATCGTCGACATCCGCGGCGAGGTCCACGACGAGGCGGGCGAGCACGTCGTGACCGCCTGGACCAAGCTCGTCGCGCGCGCGGCGGCTCCTGAGGAGGGCGAAGCCTGATGGCAGCGCAGATCGCTTACGACGAGGTCGAGGTCGGCACCGAACTGCCCGCCCAGACCTTCCCCGTGACCCGCGCCACCCTCGTCCAGTACGCGGGCGCATCCGGGGACTTCAACCCCATCCACTGGAACGAGAAGTTCGCGGTCGAGGTCGGTCTGCCCGACGTCATCGCGCACGGCATGTTCACCATGGCCGAGGCGATCCGCGTCGTCACCGACTGGGTCGGCGACCCGGGCGCGGTCGTCGAGTACGGCGTCCGCTTCACCAAGCCGGTCGTCGTCCCCAACGACGACCAGGGCGCCACGATCGAGGTCAGCGGCAAGGTCGGCGCCAAGCTCGACGACAACAAGGTCCGCGTCGACCTCCTCGCCATGTGCGCGGGACAGAAGGTGCTGGGCATGTCCCGGGCCGTTGTCCGGCTGGGCTGAGCACGGCGGTTCGGGCAGTCGGGTAAGGGGCGTTCGCCATGGCGGGTGCCCCTTACCCGACGTCCTCTTTAAGAAGAACCTCGGTACGAGTACGAGTACGAGCACAAGCACGAGTTCCTGAGAACACCTTCGGTGCGCGTGCGAGGAAGGCCAGCACCGCCAGCAGTTCCACACAGGCCGCCGTCGCCAGCGCCCCCGACAGCGACAGCACGGCCAGCGGCCCGGCGAGCGCGGCGCCCACGGCGAAGCCGGTGATCTTCAAGCTGGCCCCCGTCGTGAAGATCTGCCCGCGCAGCCGCTCCGGCGCGTCCCGGTGACGTACCGCGAACAGAGCGGTCAGCTGCGGCCCCGCACCGGCCCCGACGACCAGTACGGCGGCCAGGACGAGGGACGGTCGACCGGTCGCCGCCAGGGCCAGCCCAGCCGCCTGGAGCAGGGCGCCGGCCCACATGAGCGTGTCCGGGGCGAACCAGTGCGGGAAACGGGCCAGTACGGCGTTCGCGGAGAGCGCCGAGACGGCCATGCAGGACAGCAGCACCGGGCCGTGGGCGGCGGCGCCCAGCACCCGTTCCCCGAGCAGCGGAACGCAGGCGATCAGCATGCCCTCGCCCATGCAGGAGAGCACCGAGGTGAGGGTCGCCCGGGCGAGGGGGCGGGTACGGACGATGCAGCGCGCGCCGGCCAGGAGATCGGCGGCCACGGAGCCCTTGACCCCGGCGGCCCGGACGACCCCGGCGACTTCGGGTTCCTTCGGCCTCGCCGCCGGCCGGGCTCGCCCTTCCAGCCGCCCGGCTCGCCCTTCCCGTGGCTCGGCCCCGCCTTCCCGCCGCCCGACCTTGCCTGCCCGCCTGCCGGGCCTCGCCGTCGGCAGCCCCGCTCTCCCGGTCGACCGGCACGCACCTTCCACCGATCGGCCAGCGCCTTCCTCGGGCGTCCCGGTCCGCCCCGGCAGCCCCCACGCCACGGGTAACGCGAGCCCGATCAGCACCATGGACACCACCACCCCCGTCGGCGCCCCGAACAGCTGGGCCGTCGTTCCGGCCAGCGCCGGGCCGGTCAGGCCGGCGACGCCGTACGTCATCGTGTCGAGGGCGTTCGCGCGAGGCAGGGTGCCGGGCGGGGCCACCCGAGGCAGTTGGGCCGTCCAGCCGCCCGACAGCGCCGGTCCGAGGAGGCCTGTGGCCACGGCGGCCAGGAGGACGAGCGGCTGCGGGACCCGGCCCAGCCCGGCCAGGATCGCCGCCAGCCCGGTCACGTAGAGGGCCAGCGCGGCGGTCAGCAGACGGCCCGGCCGTACCGCCCGGTCCAGGAGCGCGCCGAGCACGGGCCCGCCGATCGCCGCCGAGATCGTGACGCCCGCGAGCAGCGCCGACGCCTCGGCGGCCGACCCCGTGACCGCGAACCCCGCCAGCAGCAACGCCGGACCCGACATCTCGTCCCCGGTACGGGCTGCCGTAGCCCCGGCCAGGTACATCCCTGTCGGTCTCATCGTGTAACGCGTTTTCATCGGGGAGACGTTACGTAAGTAACTTAAAAATCCGCAATATGCGTTACATTCTCCCCGTGCCTCCCCCTGTGTCGCCCTCTCTCCCTCCCTCCGTCCCCGGCGACTGGTCCACCCGTCACTCGGTACTGGCCAACGCCCGCCGCGCCGTCGCCCTGGTCAATGCCCTGACCGGCGGCGATCCTGCGACCCCGAGCGTGGTCGTCGCCGTACTCCGTGAATACGGTGAGCCGGACCCCCTCGACCTCGCCGTCCACGATGTCGACGAGATGCGCGAGGCGGCGTTCCTCCTCCGCGAGGTCTTCGGTGCCGGGGACGTGGACCGGGCCGCCGGTGTCCTGAACCGGCTGCTCCTTGAGCGTGCCGGGCCGTTGCGGCTGACCTCGCACGGTGGGGGCACGCCCTGGCATCCCCATGTCGATCGCGACGACGGGCCCTGGGGGGAGTGGTTCCTCGGCTCCTCCTGTCTGGCGCTGGCCGTGCTCGTCTGGGAGTACCAGCGCCCGCCGGGGGCGGTCTGCGCGTCGGTGAGCTGCGAGAACGTGTTCGTCACCCAGGGGCGCGGGCCCGAACGGCACTACTGTTCGCGCCGCTGCGCGACCCGCGAGCGCGTGGCCGCCCATCGCCGGGGCCGCCCTGGGGCCGGGACCTCTTGACTTAGTTAGTGATTGAGTACTAACTTACGAACATGGTCAGGATGAGCGCAGAAGAGCGACGTGAGAGCGTCATCCGCGCGGCGATCGCCGAGTTCGCCCAGAAGGGCTTCTACGGCACCTCCACCGAGGTGATCGCCAAGCGGGTGGGTGTCTCGCAGCCGTATCTCTTCCGGCTCTTCCCGGGCAAGAAGGCGATCTTCGCCGCCGCCTCGCAACGGTGCATGGGGGACGTGTGCCGGGTTTTCGAGGAGGCGGCCAAGGGCCTGGAGGGTGAAGAGGCCCTGCATGCCATGGCGAACGCGTACACGCGGTTGATCGCCGAGCATCCCGAGCGGCTCCAGATGCAGATGCAGACGTACGTCACCGTCGCCGCCGCCGAGGCCGAGGGTGACCATGAGTTCGGCGAGGCCGTACGGGCCGGCTGGATGAAGCTCTGGGACACCGTGCAGATGCCCATCGGGGACGAGACGACGACCTTCCTGGCGTACGGAATGCTCATCAACACCCTTGCGGCCATGGGGTTTCCGCCTGGACACCGGGTCTGGGAAGGGATGTATCCCTCGGCCCGGGTCAAGGGGTCGGCCGAAGTCTGAGTGTCATGGGTCAGTGGCCCGTGGCCTTCGTCTGTCCGTAAAAGTTAGTGATCAATAACTAAACTACCTCGGTGAATCCGTCGACAACGACCATCCCCAGGGGGAGCGATGTCACAGCAGGAGAGCAAGCAGAGCGAGCAGGGCAGGGCCGCCGCGCCACGCGGTGGAGTCGTCTGGGCCCTCGTCATCACGGGCGTCGCCGGATTCATGGCGTCCCTCGACAACCTCGTCGTCACCACCGCACTGCCCTCCATCCGCAAGGACTTCGGAGGCGGACTGGACGACCTGGAATGGACCGTGAGCGCCTACACGCTCACCTTCGCCGTGCTGCTGATGTTCGGCGCGGCGCTCGGTGACCGCTTCGGCCGGCGCCGGCTCTTCCTCGCCGGGATCACCGTCTTCACCGTCGCCTCCGCCGCCGCGGCCATGGCACCCGGCATCGACTCGCTGATCGCGGCCCGCGCGGTCCAGGGCGTCGGCGCGGCGATCATGATGCCGTTGACGCTGACCCTGCTCACGGCCGCCGTCCCGGCCGCCAAGCGCGGGATGGCGTTCGGCATCTGGGGTGCCGTGAACGGGCTCGCCGTGGCCTCCGGGCCGCTCATCGGCGGCAGCCTCACCGAGCACATCTCCTGGCACTGGATCTTCTGGCTGAACGTTCCGCTGGGCCTCGCCCTGCTGCCGCTCGCCCGACTGCGCCTCGCCGAGTCGTACGGCACCGGCGCCCCGCTCGACATCACCGGCACCCTGCTGGCCAGCGGCGGTCTGTTCGGCATCGTCTACGGGCTGGTGCGCGGCCCGGCCGACGGCTGGACCAGCTCCTACGTCCTGACCGGGCTGATCGCGGGCGGCGCGCTCCTCGTCGCCTTCGTCGTCCACGGCATCCGCGCGAAGAACCCGATGCTGCCCATGCGGCTCTTCCGCTCCCGGGCCTTCGCCGGGATCAACGCGGCCTCCCTGCTGATGTTCCTCGGGATGTTCGGGTCGATCTTCCTGCTCAGCCAGTACATGCAGGGCGTGCTCGGCTACTCGCCCACCGAGGCGGGCCTGCGGATGCTGCCCTGGACCGGCATGCCGATGCTCGTCGCGCCGATCGCGGGCATCCTCTCCGACCGGATCGGCGGCCGGCCGGTCGTCGCCACCGGCCTCTTCCTCCAGGCCGCCGGCCTCGGCTACATGGCCTCCGTCGTCACCGCGGACGCCTCCTACGCGATCCAGCTGCCCGGCCTGATCATCAGCGGCATCGGCATGGCCCTGTTCTTCGCCCCGGCCGCCAACCTGGTGATGTCCAGCGTCCGACCGAGCGAACAGGGCATCGCCTCCGGCGCCAACAACGCCCTGCGCGAGGTCGGTGGCGCCCTCGGTATCGCCGTCATGGCGTCGATCTTCGCGGCCCAGGGCGGCTACGAGACCGGCCAGACCTTCGTCGACGGCCTGCGGCCCGCCCTGGTGGTCGGCTCGGCGATGGTGGCCCTCGCGGGCGTCGCCGCCCTGCTGATCCCGGCCGCCCGCCGACCCGCGCCGGAGACGGACTCCGCCGCGCCGGCCCCGGTCCTGGAGACGGCCGCCCACTGAACCCCGGAGAACCACCGTACGCGCGCGTGCTGCTTGCGGTCCTGTTGCCGACCCGGGCTGTCAGTGGGGTCTCGTAGTCTTGGCGCGTGCAGGAAATCCACGACGCTCCCCTCGCTCCGCTGACCACCTTCCGGCTCGGCGGCCCCGCGGACCGGCTGATCACGGCGACCACCGACGCCGAGGTGATCGCCGCCGTCCGCGAGGCCGACGACTCCGGGACCCCGCTGCTGGTCATCGGCGGCGGCTCGAACCTGGTCATCGGCGACAAGGGGTTCGCGGGGACTGCCCTGCGGATCGCCACGACCGGCTTCGACCCCGGCGGTACGGAGCTGGAGCTGGCCGCCGGCGAGGTGTGGACCGACGCCGTCGCACGCACGGTCGAGGCCGGGCTCGCCGGGATCGAATGCCTCGCGGGGATTCCCGGCTCCGCGGGTGCGACGCCCATCCAGAACGTGGGGGCGTACGGCCAGGAGGTGTCGTCCACGATCACCGAGGTCGTCGCCTACGACCGGGTCGCCCGCGAGACGGTCACCCTCACGGGCGCCGACTGCGCCTTCTCGTACCGCCACAGCCGCTTCAAGGCCGACCCCGAGCGCCATGTCGTCCTGCGGGTCCGTTTCGCCCTGGAGGACGCGGACGGGCTGTCGGCGCCCCTGAAGTACGCCGAGACGGCCCGTGCCCTCGGTGTCGAGCCCGGGGAGCGGGTGCCGCTGGACGCGGCCCGCGAGACCGTGCTGAAGCTGCGCGCGGGCAAGGGCATGGTCCTGGACCCCGAGGACCACGACACCTGGTCCGCCGGGTCCTTCTTCACCAACCCGATCCTCACGGACGCCGAGTTCGCCGCCTTCCACGCGCGCGTGGCGGAGCGGCTCGGCGCCGACGCCGTACCGCCCGCCTACCCGGCAGGGGAGGGCCGCACCAAGACCTCGGCGGCCTGGCTGATCGACAAGGCCGGCTTCACCAAGGGGTACGGCACCGGGCCCGCCCGTATCTCCACCAAGCACACCCTGGCCCTCACCAACCGGGGCCGGGCCACCACGGAGGACCTGCTCGCCCTCGCCCGCGAGGTCGTCTCCGGGGTCCGGGACGCCTTCGGGGTCACCCTCGTCAACGAACCGGTGACGGTCGGCGTCAGCCTCTAGAAGCCCCCGGGCCTACGAGGTCAGCCAGTCGTCGATCCCCGCCAGCAGCTTCGCCCGTACACCCTCCGGCGCCGCCGAACCCCGGACCGACTGCCGGGCCAGTTCGGCCAGTTCCGCGTCCGTGAAGGCGTGGTACCGGCGCGCGATCTCGTACTGGGCCGCCAGCCGGGAACCGAAGAGGAGCGGGTCGTCGGCGCCCAGCGCCAGCGGCACACCCGCCTCGAAAAGCTTGCGCAGCGGCACGTCCTCGGGCTTCTCGTACACGCCCAGGGCGACGTTCGACGCCGGGCAGACCTCGCAGGTGATCTGGCGGTCCGCGAGGCGCTTCAGCAGGCGCGGGTCCTCCGCCGCCCGCACGCCGTGGCCGATCCGGGTCGCGTGCAGGTCGTCCAGGCAGTCGCGGACCGACGCCGGGCCCGTCAGCTCGCCGCCGTGCGGGGCCGACAGGAGGCCCCCCTCGCGCGCGATGGCGAAGGCCCGGTCGAAATCCCGGGCCATGCCCCGCCGTTCGTCGTTCGAGAGCCCGAAGCCCACGACACCCCGGTCCGCGTACCGCACGGCCAGCCGGGCCAGCGTGCGCGCGTCCAGGGGGTGCTTCATCCGGTTCGCGGCCACCAGGACTCGCATCCCGATCCCGGTCTCCCGCGCGGCCGTCTCCACCGCGTCCAGGATGATCTCCAGCGCCGGGATGAGACCGCCCAGGCGGGGGGCGTACGACGTCGGGTCGACCTGGATCTCCAGCCAGCCCGAGCCGTCCTTGGCGTCCTCCTCGGCGGCCTCGCGGACCAGCCGCTGGATGTCCTCGGGCTCGCGCAGACAGGACCGGGCCGCGTCGTACAGCCGCTGGAAACGGAACCAGCCCCGCTCGTCGGTCGCCCGGAGTTTCGGCGGTTCGCCGCTGGTGAGGGCGTCGGTCAGCGCCTCGGGCAGCCGCACACCGTACTTGTCGGCCAGTTCCAGCAGGGTCGCGGACCGCATCGACCCGGTGAAGTGCAGGTGCAGATGGGCTTTCGGCAGTTCAGAGACATCACGTACGTGCTCCATTCCAGGATCCTGCCGTACGTCCGGCTCGTATCGGTAGCGCTTTCCCTGAACGTGGTCTTGCTCGCACTAAGAGACGACTGCGAGACGGAAAAGGCCGCCTCCCCGAACGGAAGCGGCCTTCTCGTCAGAACCCTCAGTCCGTCGCCTCGGCCAGCAGCTTCTGTACGCGGCTGATGCCCTCGACGAGGTCCTCGTCGCCCAGGGCGTACGACAGACGCAGGTAGCCCGGTGTGCCGAACGCCTCACCCGGTACGACGGCCACCTCGACCTCGTCCAGGATCAGCGCGGCCAGCTCGACCGAGTCCTGCGGGCGCTTGCCGCGGATCTCCTTGCCCAGGAGGGCCTTCACCGACGGGTAGACGTAGAAGGCGCCCTCGGGCTCCGGGCAGACCACGCCGTCGATCTCGTTGAGCATGCGCACGATGGTGTGGCGGCGGCGGTCGAAGGCCACCCGCATCTCCGCGACGGCGTCCAGGTTCCCGGAGACGGCGGCGAGGGCGGCGATCTGCGCCACGTTCGACACGTTGGACGTGGCGTGCGACTGGAGGTTCGTCGCGGCCTTGACGACGTCCTTCGGGCCGATGATCCAGCCGACCCGCCAGCCCGTCATGGCGTACGTCTTGGCGACGCCGTTGACGACGATGCACTTGTCGCGCAGCTCGGGGAGGATCGCGGGGAGCGAGGTGAACTTCGCGTCGCCGTAGACGAGGTGCTCGTAGATCTCGTCCGTCAGCACCCACAGGCCGTGCTCCACGGCCCAGCGGCCGATCGCCTCGGTGTCCTCGGCGCTGTAGACCGCGCCGGTCGGGTTGGAGGGGGAGACGAACAGGACGACCTTCGTCCGCTCGGTGCGGGCCGCCTCCAGCTGCTCGACGCTCACGCGGTAGCCGGTCGTCTCGTCCGCGACGACCTCGACCGGGACACCGCCGGCGAGCCGGATCGACTCCGGGTACGTCGTCCAGTACGGGGCCGGGACGATGACCTCGTCGCCCGGGTCGAGGATCGCGGCGAAGGCGTTGTAGATGGCCTGCTTGCCGCCGTTGGTGATCAGGACCTGGGAGGCGTCCACCTCGTAGTTCGAGTCGCGGAGCGTCTTGGCGACGATCGCGGCCTTCAGCTCGGGCAGACCGCCGGCCGGCGTGTAGCGGTGGTACTTCGGGTTCGAGCAGGCCTCGACGGCGGCCTGGACGATGTAGTCCGGGGTCGGGAAGTCCGGTTCACCGGCGCCGAAGCCGATCACCGGGCGCCCGGCGGCCTTCAGGGCCTTGGCCTTGGCGTCCACGGCGAGGGTGGCGGACTCGGAGATCGCGCCGACTCGGGCGGAGACCCGGCGCTCGGTGGAAGGGGTTGCAGCGCTCATGGCACCCATCGTTTCAGACCGGAAACCTCCACGGCACACGGGTTTCACCTATTGGTCAGACCGGATGCCGGAGTGGATCACCCAAGGGGAGAAGAACACGTGCCGGGCAGGGCGGACGGCTGAACAAGCGTCCGGATCCGGGGCCTGGGCTGGGCGATCTTCCGTCGGCAACGCCCCAGCGGGCGCTTTCTGTTCGACGATCGTCGCTGGAGCACGTACACTCTCACCTCGTTGGCCTTCACCGGCCCGCGCTCATCCGGTGCACACCGAGCTTCCGGGCGAGTACGGTACGTTGGGGTAACCACAAAGGGTCGTAGCTCAATTGGTAGAGCACTGGTCTCCAAAACCAGCGGTTGGGGGTTCAAGTCCCTCCGGCCCTGCTACACACGCCTGTCACCAGGCTGTGTGCGCATGTACGTACTGCATTGCATCGCCGTGCGGCTCAGACCGGGCGCGGCACGGCCACGACCCGGGAACAGGTGAGGATGAATGGCGGACGCCGTGGGCTCCATCGACATGCCTGATGCCCAGGACGAGGCGCCCGAGTCGGACAAGAAGACTCGTAAGGGCGGCAAGCGTGCCAAGAAGGGTCCGCTGAAGCGTCTCGCGGTCTTCTACCGCCAGATCGTCGCGGAACTTCGCAAGGTCGTCTGGCCTACGCGTAACCAGCTGACGACGTACACGACCGTGGTGATCGTCTTCGTGATCGTCATGATCGGCCTGGTGACTGTGATTGACTTTGGCCTCGACAAAGCCGCCAAGTACGTCTTCGGCTGAGCCAAGAGCGAAGGGCGCCGGGTGCGGCGCCCCTTTCGCATGTTCCACCCACATGTATCCAGGAAGAAGCAGCCACCGTGTCTGACCCGAACCTGAACGACGCCATCGTGCCGGACGAGTCCGTGGATGACGAGCTGGACATCGTCGAGGGCGCCGATGAGGTCGAGGACGAGGTAGACGCTGCCGACGCCGCCGTGGGGGGGCCCGCCGAGGAAGACGCCATCCACATCGAGGACGATGAGGACGACGACGTCACCGAGGCGGACGCCGAGGACGAGACCGACGAGGCCGAGGCTGAGGAAGCCGAAGAAGAGGCCGAGCCCGTCGACCCCGTCGAGGCCCTCCGCGAGGAACTGCGCACGCTCCCCGGCGAGTGGTACGTCATCCACACGTACGCCGGTTACGAGAACCGTGTGAAGACCAACCTCGAACAGCGTGCCGTCTCGCTCAACGTCGAGGACTTCATCTTCCAGGCCGAGGTGCCGCAGGAAGAGGTCGCCCAGATCAAGAACGGCGAGCGCAAGACGGTCCGCCAGAACAAGCTTCCCGGGTACGTTCTCGTCCGCATGGACCTGACGAACGAGTCCTGGGGCGTCGTCCGCAACACCCCTGGTGTCACCGGCTTCGTGGGCAACGCGTACGACCCGTACCCGCTGACCCTGGACGAGATCGTCAAGATGCTCGCGCCGGAGGCCGAGGAGAAGGCCGCTCGTGAGGCCGCCGAGGCCGAGGGCAGGCCGGCTCCGTCCCGCAAGCTCGAAGTGCAGGTGCTGGACTTCGAGGTCGGCGACTCGGTCACCGTCACCGACGGCCCGTTCGCGACGCTGCAGGCGACCATCAACGAGATCAACGCCGACTCGAAGAAGGTCAAGGGCCTCGTCGAGATCTTCGGCCGCGAGACCCCGGTCGAGCTGTCGTTCGACCAGATCCAGAAGAACTAGCACCTCACACAGCTTCCGTCCAGGTCAGGTCGGCTCTCCCGGAGCTGGCCTGACCTGCTCGGTTTCACGCCTCGCCACGATGTCCCTTATCGTGGTGCGGTTGCCTGGCTTCTGTCGGGCGCAGCGAAGACCAACGAAGATAGAGGACCCGGAATGCCTCCCAAGAAGAAGAAGGTCACGGGGCTTATCAAGCTCCAGATCAACGCCGGTGCGGCGAACCCCGCCCCGCCGGTCGGCCCCGCGCTCGGTCAGCACGGCGTCAACATCATGGAGTTCTGCAAGGCGTACAACGCCGCGACCGAGTCGCAGCGTGGCTGGGTGATCCCGGTGGAGATCACGGTCTACGAGGACCGCTCCTTCACCTTCATCACCAAGACGCCGCCGGCCGCGAAGATGATCCTCAAGGCCGCGGGTGTCGAGAAGGGCTCCGGCGAGCCGCACAAGACCAAGGTCGCCAAGATCACCCAGGCGCAGGTCCGTGAGATCGCCACGACCAAGCTCCCCGACCTGAACGCCAACGACCTGGACGCCGCGTCGAAGATCATCGCCGGCACCGCCCGTTCCATGGGCATCACGGTCGAGGGCTGAGCCCCAACCTCGCACAAGCCTTCAGTAGTACGTGGCAGGGCCTGCTCGGCCCGTTACCACGACTCCTCAGAACAACATCAGGAGCAGTAGTGAGCAAGCGCAGCAAGTCTCTCCGCGCTGCGGACGCCAAGATCGACCGGGACAAGCTCTACGCCCCGCTCGAAGCTGTGCGTCTTGCCAAGGAGACCTCCACGAGCAAGTTCGACGGCACCGTCGAGGTCGCCTTCCGCCTGGGTGTAGACCCGCGCAAGGCCGACCAGATGGTCCGTGGCACCGTGAACCTCCCGCACGGCACCGGTAAGACCGCCCGGGTCCTGGTCTTCGCGACCGGTGACCGTGCCGAGGCCGCGACCGCCGCGGGCGCCGACATCGTCGGCTCCGACGAACTCATCGACGAGGTGGCGAAGGGCCGGCTGGACTTCGACGCCGTCGTCGCCACCCCGGACCTCATGGGCAAGGTCGGCCGCCTCGGCCGTGTCCTCGGCCCGCGTGGTCTGATGCCGAACCCGAAGACGGGCACCGTGACCCCGGACGTGGTCAAGGCCGTGACCGAGATCAAGGGCGGCAAGATCGAGTTCCGCGTCGACAAGCACTCGAACCTGCACTTCATCATCGGCAAGACGTCGTTCGACGACACCAAGCTGGTGGAGAACTACGGCGCCGCGCTGGAGGAGATCCTCCGTCTGAAGCCGTCCGCCGCCAAGGGTCGCTACATCAAGAAGGCCGCCCTCAGCACCACGATCGGCCCCGGCGTTCCGCTCGACCCCAACCGCACCCGCAACCTCCTCGTCGAGGAGGACCCGGCCGCCGTCTGAGCCCTCCGCTCACCCCGGTAGCCGCGCGTACGCGTTCTGTACGACGGGCCCCGCAACCTTTCGAGGTGCGGGGCCCGTTGTCGTAGGGACGGGTTAGCGTGAAGATCACGGGGTGTACTAGGGGGTAGGGGTACGGATGAGGCACAGCGGTGTACGGGGGATACGAGGCGTACGGCGGACGGTCAGGCCGGTCGCGGTGACCGCCGCGCTGGTCGTGGCGGGCGTGGCGATGTCCGCGTGCAGCTTCTCCGGTGAACCCGACGACGGGGACGCCGAGCAGACCCGGGGCGTAAGCCGCACCGACGCCCGTACGGTCGCCGCCCTGCATGCCGTCGAGAAGGCCACCGACCTGGCCGGTTCCGCCCGGGTCAGTTCGTCCTCCGTCATGGGCGACCTGCTCTCCATGCGGACGGCCGGTGTCCTCGGCTGGGCCGGTGAGCCGGTCGGCAGACTCGGCATCACCTACACCGGCGGTGAGCTGGCCGATTCGATGCGGGCACTCAACAGCTCCTCCATGGAGGCCCGGCTGCTGCCCGACGCCTACTACGCCAAGGTCGGCGACAAGTTCGCCGCCCAGATGCAGGGCAAGCACTGGATCCGGTACGACTACGACGACCTGGCGGAGCTGCCCGGCGGCTCCGGGACGTATCTGAAGGACCAGCTGCGCAACACCGCCCCCGTGCAGCCCGTGAAGCTCCTGCTGGCCTCCGGTGACGCCCGCAGGGCCGGGACGGAAACAGTGCGCGGTGAGCGTACGACGCACTACTCCGGAACGGTGGACGTGGCCGCCCTCGCCGACTCCGCCCTCAAGGACCAGCTCGTCCAGGCCGGGGTCGCCACCGAGACGGTCGACATCTGGGTCAACGAGCGGAACCTGCTGGTCAAGAAGGTCGAGAAGGGTGAGCTGTCGAGCGGGCGGATGTCCTCGACGGCGTACTACAGCGCGTACGGCGTGAAGGTGGCGGTGGTGGCGCCGGAGGGCGAGGACACCGCCGACTTCAAGGACCTGTTGGGGAATTCAGGAGCCTCATCCGCCTCTCCGGGTTAGGCTCACGGTCGTTTCTGTGAATCGACCGTGTGTTCACAGCGTTCCTATGGGGGGAATCATGGCCGCTTCATCCGCTGTACGTGTGGGCCTTGCCGTACTGCTGCTCGGCACCGGTGCCGTCGCCTGTTCCAAGGGGGACACCGAGGAGTCGCCGAAGATGACGCCGGCGGCGGCTGTCGCCAAGGCGGCGAAGAACGTGGAGGACATCACCTCCCTCAGCTACCGGATGACCGGCCGTACGCCCGAGGAAGGGCGCGTCAAGGCCGACGCCAAGATGCGGCTCAAGCCCGACGTGGCCATGAGCATGAAGATCACGGCCCTCGACCAGGGCACGGACGGCACCGCCGAGATACGTCTCGTCGACAAGGCGATGTTCATAGGCGGGGGCGCGGCAGCCGCCGCGGAGATGGACGGCAAGAGCTGGATCAAGTTCGACCTCTCCGCGATGGGCGCTGCCGGCGGCGAGTCGCTCGGGGCCGCCGGACAGGCCGACAAGAACCCTGCTCAGGAGTCCACCTTCCTCACCGGGTCCAAGGACGTGAAGGAGGTCGGCACGGAGACCGTGGACGGGGTGAAGACCACCCACTACAAGGGCACGGTCACCCTCGACCAGTTCCGTGACTCCCTCAAGAACGAGACCAAGGCGACCCGCGAGACGCGCGAGAAGAGCCTTGAGCAGTACGAGAAGCTGGGCATCGAGAAGTTCACGATGGACCTGTGGGTCGGCGAGGACGAGCTGACCAAGCAGTTCCGGATGCGGGGTGCGGCCGACAAGGGGCCGCTCGACATGACGATCACCTTCGACGACTTCAACAAGCCGGTGAGCGTGGTTGCACCGGCTGCCAAGGATGTTGTGGACCTGGCTGAGATGCTCAAGGGGGCCTAGGGGTTGGTTGCCTGGCTGCCGGTCGGTGGGGGCTGGTCGCGCAGTTCCCCGCGCCCCTAAGAAGGGCCTGCGGCCCTCCCAGGGGCGCGATTTGCCTGGCCGTTGGTCCCTCACGTACTCTCCTTAAGAAGCCAAAGACCGCTGGTCGTTGCTGTGTCCTCGTGAGAGGGCTCGGTGGCCGAAGGATCCGCTGAACTGCGGACGACCCGCGTAGGTGACTGTGGAAGTGCTCCTGGACGGAATCCGCTCACGGAATTCGTTTGGTCGAGTTCACGCCCCGTGCGCCTGCGCCGGGGCGTTTCGTTTTCCCAGTCCCCTTCTGAGCGGTCCTCATCACCCGGAAGGAGGCCACGCTTATGGCAAGGCCCGACAAGGCTGCCGCGGTAGCCGAGTTGGCGGACCAGTTCCGCAGCTCGAACGCCGCTGTGCTGACCGAGTACCGGGGTCTCACCGTCGCGCAGCTCAAGACGCTGCGTCGTTCGCTCGGTGAAGACGCCCAGTACGCCGTGGTGAAGAACACGCTGACCAAGATCGCGGCCAACGAGGCCGGGATCTCGACGCTCGACGACCTGTTCAACGGTCCGACGGCGGTTGCCTTCATCACCGGTGACCCGGTGACGTCGGCGAAGGGTCTTCGTGACTTCGCCAAGGACAACCCGAACCTCATCATCAAGGGCGGTGTCCTTGACGGTAAGGCGCTGTCCGCCGATGAGATCAAGAAGCTTGCGGACCTCGAGTCCCGCGAGGTTCTGCTCAGCAAGCTGGCCGGCGCTTTCAAGGGCAAGCAGTCTCAGGCTGCCTCGCTCTTCCAGGCGCTGCCGTCGAAGTTCGTCCGCACCGCGGAGGCGCTTCGCGTCAAGCTCGAAGAGCAGGGCGGTGCCGAGTAACTCGGCTCGCACTCTGACCGCCGCCTGACGCGGTGGTCGACGCGGGCCGAACGTACGCCCGCCGACACGTACATCGGCACCTGCCGAATTGACTGGAAGGATCGCCCATCATGGCGACGAAGCTGTCCCAGGAAGAGCTGCTCGCGCAGTTCGAGACCCTCACCCTCATCGAGCTCTCCGAGTTCGTGAAGGCGTTCGAGGAGAAGTTCGACGTCACCGCCGCCGCCGCGGTCGCCGCTGCCCCGGCCGGCCCGGCCGCCGCCGCCGAGGTCGCTGAGGAGCAGGACGAGTTCGACGTCATCCTCACGGGTGCCGGCGAGAAGAAGATCCAGGTCATCAAGGTCGTGCGTGAGCTGACCTCGCTGGGTCTGAAGGAGGCCAAGGACCTCGTGGACGGCGCTCCGAAGCCCGTTCTCGAGAAGGTCACCAAGGAGGCCGCCGAGAAGGCTGCCGAGTCCCTCAAGGCCGCCGGCGCCGGCGTCGAGGTCAAGTAACACCCTTGGGAGCCCGCTGAGGGCTCTCGTGGCAGCTGACGTGGGGTTCCTGAGAGCCCTGTAACGCTGACGCAGTGAAGAGCGATCATCCATCTGGGTGGTCGCTCTTCGGCGTTCGAGGGGTCGGGTCGTGGCTGCCTTGCAGGCTCGGTGACGGCGAGTAAGGTGATCTTCGTCGTGCCTCCGAACGCCCCTGGTGACGTCCCGTACGTGACGATGGCAGCACCGGGTCGGGGCATGGAGGCCTTGACGAACTGCACGTAGCGCGCAATTCTCAGGACGCGTCGTCACAACGATCCGAATCCGAGGCATGGATCGGTGGCGAAGAGGGCAGTATCGATGTGCATCGAGGGCGTGGCTTGCAGCAGGGGTTGAGAGCAACGAGGGTCTTCAAAAACCCGCACTGGACATCAGTGGGCCTAGTGGCTACACTGACCCTTTGCGCTGCCTGTTAGCTGCCTCCTGCCCGTCACCAGGGGCATGCCCTCGCTTGAGCACCGACGATCGGACCTTCTCCGACCTGGCCTTTTACGGCTGGTCAGTGGAGCGCCTGTCTCTGTGCCCCGGTGAGGGGCCGGTACGCGCGTAGTGAGTCCGAGCCCTCGGAAGGACCCCCTCTTGGCCGCCTCGCGCACTGCCTCCGCGAATACAAACTATGGCGCCAGCACTGCCCCGCTGCGCATCTCCTTTGCAAAGATCAAGGAGCCCCTCGAGGTTCCGAACCTCCTTGCGCTGCAAACCGAGAGCTTCGACTGGCTGCTCGGTAACGCCGCGTGGAAGGCTCGCGTCGAGGCTGCTCTGGACAGCGGACAGGACGTCCCCACCAAGTCCGGTCTGGAGGAGATCTTCGAGGAGATCTCCCCGATCGAGGACTTCTCCGGGTCGATGTCCCTGACGTTCCGCGACCACCGTTTCGAGCCTCCGAAGAACTCGATCGACGAGTGCAAGGACCGTGACTTCACGTACTCCGCGCCTCTCTTCGTCACGGCCGAGTTCACCAACAACGAGACCGGCGAGATCAAGTCCCAGACGGTCTTCATGGGCGACTTCCCGCTCATGACCAACAAGGGCACCTTCGTCATCAACGGCACCGAGCGTGTCGTCGTGTCGCAGCTGGTCCGTTCGCCGGGTGTCTACTTCGACTCCTCCATCGACAAGACGTCCGACAAGGACATCTTCGCGTCCAAGGTGATCCCCTCCCGGGGTGCCTGGCTGGAGATGGAGATCGACAAGCGCGACATGGTCGGTGTCCGCATCGACCGCAAGCGCAAGCAGTCCGTCACCGTTCTGCTGAAGGCTCTCGGTTGGACGACCGAGCAGATCCTGGAGGAGTTCGGCGAGTACGAGTCGATGCGCGCCACCCTGGAGAAGGACCACACCCAGGGCCAGGACGACGCGCTGCTCGACATCTACCGCAAGCTCCGTCCGGGCGAGCCGCCGACCCGTGAGGCCGCGCAGACGCTTCTGGAGAACCTGTACTTCAACCCGAAGCGCTACGACCTCGCCAAGGTCGGCCGTTACAAGGTCAACAAGAAGCTGGGCGGCGAGGCCCCGCTGGACGCCGGTGTGCTGACCGTCGAGGACATCATCTCGACGATCAAGTACCTGGTGAAGCTGCACGCCGGTGAGACCGAGACCGTTGGCGACAACGGCACGACGATCGTCGTCGAGACCGACGACATCGACCACTTCGGCAACCGTCGTCTGCGCAACGTCGGCGAGCTCATCCAGAACCAGGTCCGTACGGGTCTGGCGCGTATGGAGCGAGTCGTCCGCGAGCGCATGACGACCCAGGACGTCGAGGCGATCACGCCGCAGACCCTGATCAACATCCGGCCGGTCGTCGCCTCCATCAAGGAGTTCTTCGGCACCAGCCAGCTGTCGCAGTTCATGGACCAGAACAACCCGCTGTCGGGTCTCACCCACAAGCGCCGTCTGTCGGCTCTTGGCCCGGGTGGTCTCTCCCGTGAGCGGGCCGGCTTCGAGGTCCGTGACGTGCACCCCTCGCACTACGGCCGCATGTGTCCGATCGAGACCCCCGAAGGCCCGAACATCGGCCTGATCGGCTCGCTCGCCTCCTACGGCCGGGTCAACGCGTTCGGCTTCGTCGAGACGCCGTACCGCAAGGTCGTCGAGGGTGTCGTCACCGACGACGTCGACTACCTGACCGCCGACGAAGAAGACCGCTTCGTGATCGCCCAGGCGAACGCGATCCTCTCCGAGGACATGCGCTTCGAGGAGTCCCGCGTTCTCGTCCGCCGCCGTGGCGGCGAGATCGACTACATCCCCGGCGACGACGTCGACTACATGGACGTCTCCCCGCGCCAGATGGTGTCCGTCGCGACCGCGATGATCCCCTTCCTGGAGCACGACGACGCCAACCGTGCCCTCATGGGCGCGAACATGATGCGCCAGGCCGTGCCGCTGATCACCGCCGAGGCCCCCCTCGTCGGTACGGGCATGGAGTACCGCTGCGCCGTCGACGCCGGCGACGTCATCAAGGCCGAGAAGGCGGGTGTCGTCCAGGAGGTCTCCGCGGACTACATCACCGTCGCCAACGACGACGGCACGTACACCACGTACCGCGTCGCGAAGTTCTCGCGCTCCAACCAGGGCACCTCGGTCAACCAGAAGGTTGTCGTGGACGAGGGCGACCGGATCGTCGAGAACCAGGTTCTCGCCGACGGGCCGGCCACCCAGGAAGGCGAGATGGCGCTGGGCAAGAACCTGCTCGTCGCCTTCATGCCGTGGGAGGGTCACAACTACGAGGACGCGATCATCCTGTCGCAGCGCCTCGTGCAGGACGACGTCCTCTCCTCGATCCACATCGAGGAGCACGAGGTCGACGCCCGTGACACCAAGCTCGGCCCCGAGGAGATCACCCGGGACATCCCGAACGTCTCCGAGGAGGTCCTCGCCGACCTCGACGAGCGCGGCATCATCCGCATCGGTGCCGAGGTCGTCGCCGGTGACATCCTCGTCGGCAAGGTCACGCCCAAGGGCGAGACCGAGCTGACCCCCGAGGAGCGCCTGCTCCGCGCGATCTTCGGTGAGAAGGCGCGCGAGGTGCGTGACACCTCGCTGAAGGTGCCGCACGGCGAGATCGGCAAGGTCATCGGCGTCCGCGTCTTCGACCGCGAGGAGGGCGACGAGCTGCCGCCGGGCGTGAACCAGCTGGTTCGGGTCTACGTGGCGCAGAAGCGCAAGATCACGGACGGTGACAAGCTCGCCGGCCGCCACGGCAACAAGGGTGTTATCTCCAAGATCCTGCCCATCGAGGACATGCCGTTCCTCGAGGACGGGACCCCGGTCGACATCATCCTCAACCCGCTCGGTGTGCCATCCCGAATGAACCCGGGACAGGTGCTGGAGATCCACCTCGGCTGGCTCGCCAGCCGCGGCTGGGACGTCTCCGGGCTCGCGGACGACTGGGCGCAGCGCCTCCAGGCCATCGAGGCCGACGTGGTCGCCCCCGGCACGAACGTCGCCACCCCCGTCTTCGACGGTGCGCGTGAGGACGAGCTGGCCGGTCTGCTGAACCACACGATCCCGAACCGCGACGGATCGCGCATGGTGCTCCCGACCGGCAAGGCGCCGCTCTTCGACGGCCGCTCCGGCGAGCCGTTCCCGGAGCCGGTCTCGGTCGGCTACATGTACATCCTCAAGCTCCACCACCTGGTCGACGACAAGCTGCACGCGCGTTCGACCGGTCCGTACTCGATGATCACCCAGCAGCCGCTGGGTGGTAAGGCCCAGTTCGGTGGCCAGCGATTCGGTGAGATGGAGGTGTGGGCGCTGGAGGCTTATGGCGCCGCGTACGCCCTCCAGGAGCTGCTGACCATCAAGTCCGACGACGTCACCGGCCGCGTGAAGGTCTACGAGGCCATCGTCAAGGGCGAGAACATCCCCGAGCCCGGCATCCCCGAGTCCTTCAAGGTGCTCATCAAGGAGATGCAGTCTCTCTGCCTCAACGTGGAGGTGCTGTCCAGTGACGGTATGTCCATCGAAATGCGTGACACCGACGAGGACGTCTTCCGCGCGGCGGAGGAGCTCGGCATCGACCTGTCCCGGCGTGAGCCGAGCAGCGTCGAAGAGGTCTGACGGGAGTGCGGAGGCCTTCACCATGAAGGCCTCCGGCCCCAGGACCCCCGTATCAGACCCCATGACTTACAACCCTGAGAGGGATTGACGCATAGTGCTCGACGTCAACTTCTTCGACGAGCTCCGGATCGGTCTGGCCACCGCTGACGACATCCGTCAGTGGAGCCACGGCGAGGTCAAGAAGCCCGAGACGATCAACTACCGCACGCTCAAGCCCGAAAAGGACGGACTCTTCTGCGAGAAGATCTTCGGTCCGACCCGGGACTGGGAGTGCTACTGCGGCAAGTACAAGCGCGTCCGCTTCAAGGGCATCATCTGTGAGCGCTGTGGCGTCGAGGTCACTCGCGCCAAGGTGCGCCGTGAGCGGATGGGTCACATCGAGCTGGCCGCTCCCGTCACCCACATCTGGTACTTCAAGGGCGTTCCGTCGCGTCTTGGCTACCTGCTCGACCTCGCCCCGAAGGACCTCGAGAAGGTCATCTACTTCGCGGCGTACATGATCACGTACGTCGACGACGAGCGTCGTACCCGTGACCTGCCCTCGCTGGAGGCGCATGTCTCGGTCGAGCGGCAGCAGATCGAGAACCGGCGTGACTCCGACCTCGAAGCCCGCGCCAAGAAGCTCGAGAGCGACCTGGGCGAGCTGGAGGCCGAGGGCGCCAAGGCCGACGTACGCCGCAAGGTGCGCGAAGGTGCCGAGCGGGAGATGAAGCAGCTGCGGGACCGTTCGCAGCGCGAGATCGACCGTCTCGACGAGGTGTGGACCCGGTTCAAGAACCTCAAGGTCCAGGACCTGGAGGGCGACGAGCTGCTCTACCGCGAGCTGCGCGACCGCTTCGGGACCTACTTCGACGGTTCGATGGGTGCCGCGGCGCTGCAGAAGCGCCTGGAGTCCTTCGACCTGGAGGAGGAGGCCGAGCGCCTCCGCGAGATCATCCGTACCGGCAAGGGCCAGAAGAAGACCCGTGCGCTGAAGCGGCTGAAGGTCGTGTCTGCGTTCCTGCAGACCTCCAACAGCCCCAAGGGCATGGTTCTCGACTGCGTCCCGGTCATCCCGCCGGACCTCCGCCCGATGGTGCAGCTGGACGGTGGCCGCTTCGCGACCTCCGACCTGAACGACCTGTACCGCCGTGTGATCAACCGCAACAACCGTCTGAAGCGGCTTCTCGACCTCGGTGCTCCCGAGATCATCGTGAACAACGAGAAGCGCATGCTTCAGGAGGCCGTCGACGCCCTCTTCGACAACGGCCGTCGTGGCCGTCCGGTCACCGGTCCCGGTAACCGCCCGCTGAAGTCCCTGAGCGACATGCTCAAGGGCAAGCAGGGTCGATTCCGTCAGAACCTGCTCGGCAAGCGTGTGGACTACTCCGCGCGTTCCGTGATCGTCGTCGGTCCGCAGCTGAAGCTGCACCAGTGCGGTCTGCCGAAGGCGATGGCGCTGGAGCTGTTCAAGCCGTTCGTCATGAAGCGGCTGGTCGACCTCAACCACGCGCAGAACATCAAGTCCGCCAAGCGCATGGTCGAGCGCGGCCGGACCGTCGTGTACGACGTGCTGGAAGAGGTCATCGCGGAGCACCCGGTTCTGCTGAACCGTGCGCCCACGCTGCACCGCCTCGGCATCCAGGCCTTCGAGCCGCAGCTGGTCGAGGGCAAGGCCATCCAGATCCACCCGCTCGTCTGCACCGCGTTCAACGCGGACTTCGACGGTGACCAGATGGCCGTGCACCTGCCGCTCTCCGCGGAGGCGCAGGCCGAGGCCCGCATCCTGATGCTGTCCTCGAACAACATCCTCAAGCCCGCCGACGGCCGTCCGGTGACGATGCCGACCCAGGACATGGTCCTCGGTCTGTTCTTCCTCACCACCGACGGTGAACTGCGTGACGTCAAGGGCGAGGGCCGTGCGTTCGGCTCCGCGGCCGAGGCGACCATGGCGTTCGACAACGGTGAGCTGGCGCTGCAGTCGGCTGTCGACATCCGCTTCCCGGTGGGCACCATCCCGCCGCGCGGCTGGACCCCGCCGGTCCGCGAGGAGGGCGAGCCCGAGTGGCAGCAGGGGGACTCGTTCCGTCTGCGCACCACCCTGGGCCGCGCGCTCTTCAACGAGCTGCTGCCCGAGGACTACCCGTTCGTCGACTACTCGGTCGGCAAGAAGCAGCTCTCCGAGATCGTCAACGACCTCGCCGAGCGCTACCCCAAGGTCATCGTGGCGGCGACGCTCGACAACCTGAAGGCGGCCGGCTTCTTCTGGGCGACCCGCTCCGGCGTCACCGTGGCCATCTCCGACATCGTCGTTCCCGAGGCGAAGAAGGAGATCGTCAAGGGCTTCGAGGCGCAGGACGAGAAGGTCCAGAAGCAGTACGAGCGCGGTCTGATCACCAAGGACGAGCGCACTCAGGAGCTCATCGCGATCTGGACCAAGGCGACCAACGAGGTCGCCGAGGCGATGAACGCGAACTTCCCCAAGACGAACCCCATCTTCATGATGGTTGACTCGGGTGCCCGAGGAAACATGATGCAGATGCGGCAGATCGCCGGTATGCGTGGTCTGGTGTCGAACGCCAAGAACGAGACGATCCCTCGTCCCATCAAGGCGTCCTTCCGCGAGGGCCTGTCCGTGCTGGAGTACTTCATCTCCACCCACGGTGCCCGTAAGGGTCTCGCCGACACCGCCCTGCGTACCGCCGACTCGGGTTACCTCACCCGTCGTCTGGTGGACGTCTCGCAGGACGTCATCATCCGCGAGGAGGACTGCGGCACCGACCGTGGCCTCAAGCTGGCGATCGCCGAGCGCGGCGACGACGGTGTGCTGCGCAAGACCGAGAACGTCGAGACGTCGGTGTACGCCCGTGCGCTGGCCGAGGACATCACCATCGACGGACGTGTGCTGGCCCCGGCCAACACCGACCTCGGTGACGTCCTGATCGACGAGCTGGTCCGGCACGGCGTCGAGGAGGTCAAGACCCGCTCGGTCCTGACCTGCGAGTCCGCCGTCGGCACCTGCGCCATGTGCTACGGCCGTTCGCTGGCCACCGGCAAGCTGGTCGACATCGGTGAGGCGGTCGGCATCATCGCCGCCCAGTCCATCGGTGAGCCCGGTACCCAGCTGACGATGCGTACCTTCCACACCGGTGGTGTGGCCGGTGACGACATCACCCAGGGTCTGCCCCGTGTCGTCGAGCTCTTCGAGGCTCGTACGCCCAAGGGTGTCGCCCCGATCTCGGAGGCGGCAGGCCGCGTCCGTATCGAGGAGACCGAGAAGACCAAGAAGCTCGTCATCACCCCGGACGACGGCAGTGAAGAGACGGCGTTCCCGATCTCGAAGCGCGCCAAGGTCATGGTGCGTGAGGGTGACCACGTCGAGGTGGGCCAGAAGCTCACCTTCGGTGCCACCAACCCGCACGACGTGCTGCGGATCCTCGGTCAGCGTGCGGTCCAGGTCCACCTGGTCGGCGAGGTCCAGAAGGTCTACAACTCGCAGGGTGTGTCGATCCACGACAAGCACATCGAGATCATCATCCGGCAGATGCTCCGCCGCGTGACGATCATCGAGTCCGGCGACGCCGAGCTGCTGCCCGGCGAGCTGGTCGAGCGTGGCAAGTTCGAGACCGAGAACCGTCGTGTGGTCCAGGAAGGCGGCCACCCGGCCTCCGGCCGTCCGCAGCTGATGGGTATCACCAAGGCCTCGCTGGCGACGGAGTCCTGGCTGTCGGCCGCCTCCTTCCAGGAGACGACCCGAGTCCTGACGGATGCGGCGATCAACGCCAAGTCCGACAGCCTCATCGGCCTCAAGGAGAACGTCATCATCGGTAAGCTCATCCCGGCCGGTACGGGTCTGTCCCGCTACCGCAACATCCGGGTGGAGCCCACCGAGGAGGCCAAGGCCGCGATGTACTCGGCCGTCGGCTACGACGACATCGACTACTCGCCGTTCGGCACGGGCTCCGGCCAGGCCGTTCCGCTGGAGGACTACGACTACGGTCCGTACAACCAGTAAGGCGTACGTCTGCTGAAGGGCGGCCACTCCGTTTCGTACGGGGTGGCCGCCCTTCGGCGTGTTCTCAGCGTTGCTGCTGGAGGTACGGCTGGAGGTGGTGCAGCCGGGTGTGGTAGTCCGGGTGGGAGGAGAGCAGCTTGCTCAGCGGGCTCTCCTCCGGCGGCACACCGCCGTTGAGCGCGGCGAGCGCCGCCGTCTGCGCCTGCTCGTCCTGGTGCAGCTTGTCGAGTACGGCGGCCAGCATCGGCGCGAAGCCGAGCGCTGCCGCGTGCTCGTCGGCGCGGAGTTCGGCGCGGCGGCCGACGGCGGCGAGGGCGTACGGCACGGCGAGGATCAGCAGGGGCAGGCCGTACAGGGTGCTGATGGTCGCCAGGGCGATGCTGCCGAGGACGAGTACGACGAAGGCGACGCCGAAGCAGGAGAAGGCGCGGGACACCTTGAAGACGATCACGGAGAGGGCGCGCAGGACCCGCCAGGCGATCCGGCCGGGCTGCGCGTACCAGTAGCCGAGGAGCCCGGACCAGGCGTGGCCGCCGACGTGGTGGCCCAGCTCGTGTGCCATGACGGCGGCGAGTTCGCCGTTGGGCAGCTCGTTCATGGCGAAGCGGGTGACGCCGACGATGTGGCCGGCGGCGGCGACCGCGTTCAGACCGTCGCTGTCCTCGACCCAGAGTTCGTAATTGCGCCCCTCGACGCCCGCGCGGGCGGTGACCTCACGCCAGACCGGTTCGAGTTTGGCTCGTTCTTGTGGAGTGGGGTGGCGCAGATGAAGCAAACGGCGCGCGAGGGCGCTTTCGGTGGGCCGGTGGAACACGAGTGCGCCGCTCAGCAGCCAGAGGATGACGACGAGGAACGCGAGTTCCTGGAAGAAGAGCGAGAAGAGGCTGACGACGAGGAGGCTGCAGAGGAAGTTCGGGAGATAGAGGAGCAGGTTCCCCACGGCGGTGGCGTCGGTACGGCGCTGGTGGGCGGAGATGTGGACGCGCCCGCGGTCGGTGGGGATGTGGTGGGGGTGGGGCGGGGCCGGCGGCGCGGGAGCGGGGTTGGCGGTGGGCGGGGCGGGCGCGGCCGGGTAGTGCTGTGGGGGCGCGTACTGCGGGGGGACGGGCGGCTGCGGCTGGGCGGTGGTGGCCTGGGGGTAGGGCGGCGGGGGCTGGGCGGGGGCGGCGCCGGGGTAGGCGGGTTGCTGGGCCGGGTTCAGGGGTGAGCCCGGGTAGGCGGGGGGTTGGGTGGAGTCGGGGTATGGGTAGGCGGGTTGCTGGGCCGCGTCCGGGGGTGAGCCCGGGTAGGCCGGGGATTGGGCCGAGCCCGGGTACGGGTATGGGGGCTGCTGGGCCGGGTTCAGGGGTGAGCCCGGGTAGGCCGGGGTTTGGGTGGAGTCGGCGTACGGGTACTGGGGTGGCTGGGCCGGGTCCGGGTACTGGGGCGGCTGCTGAGGGGCCTGTGCTGCGGTCTGCGGGTACGCGGGAGCGGGCTGCCCGGGGTACGGCGGCGGGGTCGGCGCCTGCTCGGGGTATATCGGCGGGGCCGGGGGCTGGGCCGAGGTCTGCGCGGGGTAGGACGGCGGGACCGGAGGCCGGTGGGCGGCGGTCTCGGGGTACGTGGGCGGGACCAGGGGCTGCTCGGCGGGCTCGGGGTACTCCGGTGGTGACGAGGGTGGTGGCTGCGTCATGGTCTTCCTTCACGTGCGGGGACGGTGACTGAGTGGGCCGGTCCGGTGTCCGGTGTGTTCAGCCGATGAGCAGTGAGGCGGGGAGCAGGAGCGTGCCGGTGCAGAAGGAGATCAGGCCGGTACGGATCCACTGGTGCTTGCGCGTCGCGATACGGCTCGTCTCGGTGAGCGCCGAGGTGAGTGCGGCCGTGGGGTCGCGCTGGGTGTCGGCGAGCGCCGCCTCCAACCGGCCGAGCCGTACGGCCTGTTGGATGTCGGCGAAGTAGGAGAGGGGCTGGCCCGGAGCCCACGGTTCGGAGCGGTGGCGGGGCAGGACGGCGAGGAGCAGCGCGAACAGCGACAGCGCCAGGGAAGCGGCCCCGGCGCCCCAGACGACGGTGCCGAAGGTGCTGAGCGCGCCCGGGTTCCAGTTCCGCCCGGCGAGCAGCCCGCTGAACACACCGGCGGTCATCCCGAGCGCGGCGACCAGGACGGACGCCTTCGTGTCGGCGCGGGCGATCTCGGTACGGAGGTCCGCGAGGAGCCGCTCGCAGAGCTGGGCGGGGTCGGCGGGCGGGTCCGGCGTCGGCGTGGGACGCGGATCGAGCGTCGTCATGTCCCGCTGCCCGCCCTGTCCTCCTCGGTTCCGTCCCCGGTCCCGTCGGCCGACTCGTCCGCCGGTGCGTTCTGCTGCTCGGGGAGGGTCGGGGTACTGCCGTAGCCGGGGGGCGGCTGCCAGGCGGGGGCCTGGGGAGCGGGGTAGGGCTGCTGGTACGGGGCACCCGGCGGGACGTACGCGGCGGGCGGGGTGGGCGTGGGCGGTCCGGGGACATCGGCGGGGCCCGGGCCTCCGTACGAGGGAACGGCCCCGTACGGCCCGCCGGCACCCGGCATCGGTGCCTGGGTCGCGGGTGCCTGCGGGGCGCCCGGATACGGGCTCGCCGGGGGCTGAGCACCCCAGGCGGAGGCGGCCGGCACCTGACCGGGCGCGGCGCTCGGAGCCACCGGCGGCTGGGCAGCCTGAGCCGGGGTCGCGTCGTTAGGAAGCCGACCCGGGGTCCCGTACACAGAGCCGGGCTGCCCCGGGACGGGCCCCGGTTGCCCGGGGATGAGGCCCGCCGGGCCCGCTGCCGCAGGGACGAACCCCATCTGCCCAGCCACCCCGGGCACCCCCTGCCCGTACCCCGTCCCGTACGGGTCCCCATACGGGTCCCCCGGAGACGTCTCCCCGCCCGGAAGCAGCGGCGGAGGAGGCGTCTGCGGTACTCCCGGGAGGCGTTGGGTGAGGATGTCGCTGACCGTGCGCAGGGCCAGTTGCTTTGGGCCCTCCAACTCGAACTTCTCCGCGTTGTCGCCGTGGAGGAGGTCCTTCACCAGGTCCATCTGGGCCTGGATCATGCGGAGTTGGTCGTCGCGCATGCTCGTCATGACCAGGCGGGAGTCCTCGGGGTGCTGGGACAGGTGCAGGGCCCAGGCCTGCACGCCGCCCTGTTGCAGGTGGTACTGGTAGAAGGCGATCTTCTGGGCCTCGATCTGCTGCAACTCCAGTTCCTGATGGCCCCGTTGGATGGAGAGCTGGTGCTGCTGGGTGCTCTGCAGGGCCGCCTGTTCGTAGTCCCAGCGCTGTTGTTGCAGGGCCAGGTGCTGCTGCTGGGTGCCGTACGACATCGCGCGCTCGATCTGGAGGGCGTCCTGCTGGCGGTTGCGGCGGTCCACCTCCACGTCGATCTCGGAGCCGCGCTCGGCCACCCGTACCTGCTCGGTCGCCGAGTGGTCGATCGCCTGGAGGCGGCGCTGGTGGTCGATGTTCTCCTGGTCGCGGCGCAGGCGTAGGGTCCACGTGGTCTGGAGGCCCGCCGGGGCGCCCAGCGGGCCCAGGACGTTGATCGCCTGGAGGAGTTCCCTTTCCGCCGCCGCGCTCTCCGCGATCGGGAAGCGCCTGCTCACCGGGCGTGCCGCGCGCTGGAGTTCGCCGATGAGCAGCCCCGGCACGTCCCGGTGGCCGCTGCCCACGAACCGGGCCGGATCGACGACCTGCCAGGACATGTCGACCTCGGCCGAGAACTCGAACGCGTCGTTGTCACTGGGGAGTGTGAGCGTGCCCGAGAAGGGATGCACGCCCATGTCGACCTCGTACACCGCCGTGTAGTGCCGCGCCGCGATCTCGCTGCGCGTCGGACGGCGGGGCGGGAGGTAGGCCTCGTAGCCGCCCTTGGCGGTCGAGAAGACGAGCGCGTGGTCGATACGGACCGTCGACTTCAACGAGAGTTCGAAGCGCGACAGTTGCCGCACGGTGAGCACCGGGTCGATCAGCTGGGTGTGCCGGTCCGCGGACTGCTGCCACTCGGGCGGGCGGTGGAAGGCGGCCATCGTGCGTTGCTCCTCGGTGAGCGTGAGCGTGAGCGGGGACGTGACGACGTGCTAGCGGATGGGGAGTGTCGTGAGGAGGCGGGCCGCCACCGCCGGTGGGGCCGCGCCGTCCTCGCCCGGCATCGTCCGCAGGAGGTGGCCCAGGCGCTGGTGCTCCGGCGAGGTGGTGACCAGGGTCGGGAGCAGATGCGCCAGGGCCCACTCCGTGGTCGTCGAGCGGTCGGCGATCAGGACCCAGTCGCGCAGGACTTCGAGGGCGTACCGGGTCGCGTTGGGATCGTTCAGCGCCGCCCGCCACAGGAACGGGACGCTCTGCGCGGCGGCCGAGCGGTCGGTGACCGACCGCGCGTACCAGCCGAGGACCAGCGGATGGCCGTACCGCTCGTCGTCCTGGGTGTGGCGGCAGGCGCTGACGAAGCCGCCGATGGTCAGGTCGTGCACCGGGCGGTCGTCGGCCAGGTGCGCGCGCAGTTCGGCGAGGACGGGGTCGCCGGCCTCGGAGAGGAGCAACAGGGCGACGGCCTCGCGCAGTTCGTCGGCCATCTCGCGGTCGAAGGCGTCCCGGTCGCCGAGGTTGTCGTACAGGCTGCGGGCCGCCGTGCGCAGTGCGGCCAGGGCCTGCTCGGGGCGTTCGGGGCCGATCAGCGCGTACGCCCGTACGGCCACCCAGCGCAGCCGCCGGTCCTCGTGCCTGGACCACTCGTCGAGGATGCGCGGGATGTTCGGCGTGCCGATGAGGTGGGCGAGGGTGAGCGAGTTGACGGCCACCAGCCGGTGCCGGAAGCGGTTGGAGGTCGCCCAGGGTTCGATGACCAGGGCCATCGCCGAGGGCAGATCCGTGCGGGCCAGGACGGCCACCGTGGACGCGGCCCGGGTACGGACCAACGGGCGCCCGTCGTCGGCCAGTTGGCGCAGCCAGCTGATCAGCGCGGGGCGGGCGGAGGGATGGCCCGTCCAGACCTCGCGCAGGAGGACGAGGGAGGCGCGGTCGTCGATGAACCGGGCCTTCTGCTGGGTCACCGGGCCCCACTCGGTGTGCTCGTCGTCCTCGTACCGCTCGGCGCGGGCGAGTTGGAGCCGTTTGCCGATGTGGGTGCCGAAGACGGGGACCTCGGGGACGCCCACCGGGTTCTGCGTCTTCTGCAGGAACCGGTAGAGCAGGTCGCTGAGTTCGGCGGTGAGGGCGTACGGGCCGTCGTCGAACGCGGCCAGCGCGACCAGGAACGCCTTGTCGCGCAGATGGATCGACGCCTCGTCCTCCTCGAACCACTCCTGGACCTGGTTCTCCAGGGATATGAGGGAGAACTGGGCTACGGCGTCCTCGGTGACCTCGCCCGCCGCGTGCCGGCCGAGCAGCTGCGCGAACGCGGCGACCTCGCGCAACTGGTGACTGCGGCTCAGGAACTCGGTCACGTCCGGGAGTTCGAGCAGCTTCGCCGTCGTCTCCTCGTCCGTGACACGGGTGCGGAGGTGCGCGGCGAGTACGTCGGCCGCGGGTGGCGTGTGCCATTCGACGACCGGTACGTCCTCCAGCACGGCGGTGTGGCCGACGGTGACGACGAGGTATCCATCCTGCGCGGCCAGGCGGTCACGGGCGGCGAGGAGGTGGTGCTCGCGGAGGGGGCGGTCGCGGCGGGTGGCCAGGTCGGCGAGGACATAGCCCCGGGGCCGGTTCCCGGGCTGGTTCCGGGGCTGCTCGGCGGGTTCGTCCGCCGCGGTGAACTTGTCCGCCAGCGTGCTCGGGCTCGTGTCGCGGTCCAGCGTGTGTACGGGGGCCGCCCCGAGCCGGTGCAGGAGGGCCAGGGCGGCCGTACGTCTGCCGGTGAAGCGGGCGCCGGACAGGACGAGGACACGGTCGCGGCGCAGCCGTACGAGCAGGTCCTCGACGGTCGCGTCGGCGGCGACGAACGAGGCGGCGAGCCGGTCCAGCGTGGTCTGCGGGACCTCGCCGGAGGCGGAGGCTGCGGCGGACGGGGCGGCGAACCCGGATATCGCCCACTGGTGGATCTCCGTCTTGCTGCCCATGATCACGTCACCGGTGACCCGGCCGCCGCTGACGCCGTGCTGGTCGCCGCCGACCAGGCCGCCGCCGAAGCGGGAACGGTCGCCGACGTTCATGGTCCGGGGGCTGTGGTCGATCAGGTCGCGCCGGGCCGACCAGGCGGTCTGGGCCTGCTCGCGGTCCTCCGATCCCTCGGCGCCCTCGGCCTCCTTCGCCTCCTTGGCGGCGCCGTCTCTGCCGTCCTTGCCGTCGTCGGAGACGGCCGGGTCGTCGGCGGGGCCGGGACGCGTGGCCTCCGCCGCGTCCGTGGTGCTCACGAGCCGTCACCCCCGTTGCGGCCGCCCATGATGACGTCCCCGGTGACCTGCCCGCCGCTGACGCCGTGCTGGTCGCCGGCCACCACGTTGCCGCCGATGCTGACGGCACCGTTGAAGTTGAAGACGGGGCCCGGGGAGGGGCGGCTCTCGGGCGCCGGCGAGATGCCCTGCGCGGGCACCCTCGGTGACTCCGCCGTCCCCGCCGTCTGCGTCGGTTCCGGTGACTCCGGGGTCTGCGGCGCCGGGCGGTCCCCCGAACCGCCCGGCGCCTCCCCCATCCCCGTGTCACGGTGGTCCTGGTCGGCCGGGCCGGCCGGGGCTGCGTCGTATCCGCTGGGCAGCGGGCCGTGCAGCCAGGCCTTCATCGAGCCGTTCTTGGTGTCGACCCCGACCGGGTGGAACTCGTCGGCCGGGATGCCGGGGTGGTTGTGCCGTACGACACCCCCGTACAGGGAGTCCGAGACGATCAGCGCGAAGTCGTGGGGGCGTTCGCGCAGGGCCGCCCGCAGCAGCTGGGCGTCCAGCAGCCGGCAGGCGTTGTTCAGGTCGGTGCCGACCCAGCCGTCGTGCTCGTCCACGGCCACGTACCCGGTGGCGACGACCCCGCGCAGCCGGATCTGGGCCGAGCTGGACGCCATGCGGTTGACGGCGCGCAGCTGGGCCGGGACGTCCACGAGCAGGGCTCGCAGCAGGGCGGTGACCGGGGCGTTCGCGTCGATCAGCTCCATCACGGAGTCCCCGCGGTCGGCACGCAGGCGGCGGGTCTCGTCGATGCCGGCGCTTTCGAGTGTGCGGTCCGTGATGTCGTACAGCATGCGACGCAGGTACGCCTGCTCCACGTCGTCCCGGTCGCTGAACCTCTCTATGTCCAGCAGCAGGATCGTGCGGCTCACGGGGTCGGTCATGGTCGCCCTTCGACAAATGTGGGGGTTGCTTGCAGCAGCGTGGCGGGTGGGGGCGGTGTGTTGTGAGGGCGGATGACGCAGTCGGAGTGTGTAGGGGTACACATAAGGGGGTTGGTGGCTGCGGGAGTTGAGGTGAGCGTCGTACCTGGGGGCTGCCGCCCCCAGACCCCCGCTTCGGCCTGAACGGCCTCGTCCTCAATCGCCGGACGGGCTGGAGATGCGGGCCGGCGCTGAAAGGACACCCGCAGCCACGAGCCGCCGCACGGAATCCAGCCGCCGGACACAGGCCACCGCACCCACAAGCCGTCCCACCCGCCGCCGCACCCACAACCCGCCCGGCTAACCCTCGGCCGCCGCGATCCTCCGCAAAATGTCCGGCCTCCGGATCAGCAACGCCCGCCTCCCCGTCTCCACCGCCTCCTTCTCCCGCAGCTCCCGCAGGAGTCGCTGGACCATCTCCCTGGACGCGCCCACCGAGCCCGCCAGCTCCTGCTTGCTCAGGGGGACGGAGAGTTCGATGCCCTCGGGGGTGCGGCGGCCGTGGGTGCGGGCGAGGTCGAGGAGGAGGATCGCGAAGCGTTCCCGTACGTTCATGGACGCGAACTCCAGGCGGCGGCGGTCGGCGGCCCGGGTGCGGTCGGCCGTGAGGCCCAGGAGGGCGAAGGAGACAGCGGGGGAACGGGCCAGGAAGTCCTTGAAGCGCTCGTGTTCCACGGCCACCGCCCGGACCGCCTCCAGCGCGGTCACCGTGGCCGAGCGCGGGCGGCCGGTGAGCGCCGCCGACTCGCCGACTATGTCGCCGGGGCCGCGCAGGGCGAGGAGTGCCTCGTAGCCGTTGGCGGCCGAGGCCGTCACCTTTGTCCAGCCCTGGACCAGGAAGAGGACGTGGGAGGAGGGCTCGCTCTGGTGTATCAGGGCCACCCGGGTGGCGAAATTCAGTTCGCGGCCCAGGGACAGGAGGGCCGTGCGGTCCTCCTGTTCCAGACGGGCCAGGAAGGGCACCCGGTCGTCCAGGCCCCCGTCGTCCAGTGAATGCGCCGCCGTCCTCATCACGCTCTGCCCCCGATTCGTCGCAGCGGACGGATCAAGGTACTGAACGGGCAAGCCCACGGGGCTGTAAAGGGCGCGAATCAGCCACCTTGGCCAGCAAGCCGTGCGTAAGGCGTGCAATGCTGCTAGAAGCAATCAAACGGCGGCTCGGGCGCCGCTCGGAGTCCGCGGGGGCGCCGCTGGGAGCCCGGTGTGTCGTACCGGCCTCCATTTGTTTTGACCGAAGTCGTTGAGGTAGGTACGCTCAGACCTTGTGCCTGGGGTGTGCCCTGGCCCTCGTGCGTGCCTTCGAACCGTACGGGGAGCTGTAAGCGGCCACCGCGATCTGCGCCCTTTTCGCCTTGCCGGCGGGAGTCTGCAGTATTCGACACACCCGACCGCGTGGGTCGGCGACGTTCCAGGTTAGCTTCACCATCGGCACACAGAAACCGGAGAAGTAGTGCCTACGATCCAGCAGCTGGTCCGGAAGGGCCGGCAGGACAAGGTCGAGAAGAACAAGACGCCCGCGCTTGAGGGCTCGCCCCAGCGCCGTGGCGTCTGCACGCGTGTGTTCACGACCACCCCGAAGAAGCCGAACTCGGCCCTGCGTAAGGTCGCGCGTGTGCGTCTGACCAGCGGGATCGAGGTCACGGCTTACATTCCGGGTGAGGGACACAACCTGCAGGAGCACTCGATCGTGCTCGTGCGTGGTGGCCGTGTGAAGGACCTGCCCGGTGTTCGCTACAAGATCATCCGCGGCTCCCTCGACACCCAGGGTGTCAAGAACCGCAAGCAGGCCCGCAGCCGCTACGGCGCCAAGAAGGAGAAGTAGAAAATGCCTCGTAAGGGCCCCGCCCCGAAGCGCCCGGTCATCATCGACCCGGTCTACGGTTCTCCTCTTGTCACGTCGCTCATCAACAAGGTGCTGATGAACGGCAAGCGCTCCACCGCCGAGCGCATCGTGTACGGCGCCATGGAGGGCCTGCGCGACAAGACCAGCAACGACCCGGTCATCACGCTGAAGCGCGCGCTGGAGAACATCAAGCCGACCCTTGAGGTCAAGTCCCGCCGTGTCGGTGGTGCGACGTACCAGGTTCCGATCGAGGTCAAGCCCGGTCGCGCCAACACGCTCGCGCTGCGCTGGCTGGTCGGTTACTCCCGCGCCCGTCGCGAGAAGACGATGACCGAGCGTCTGCTCAACGAGCTTCTCGACGCTTCGAACGGCCTTGGTGCGGCCGTCAAGAAGCGCGAGGACACCCACAAGATGGCCGAGTCCAACAAGGCCTTCGCGCACTACCGCTGGTAGTCGCAGCCCCCATCGAGACCGAGAGAAGACCGAAGCCTTATGGCTACCACTTCACTTGACCTGGCCAGGGTCCGCAACATCGGGATCATGGCTCACATCGACGCGGGTAAGACGACCACCACTGAGCGGATCCTCTTCTACACCGGCGTCAGCTACAAGATCGGTGAAGTCCACGACGGCGCCGCCACCATGGACTGGATGGAGCAGGAGCAGGAGCGTGGCATCACGATCACCTCTGCTGCCACCACCTGTCACTGGCCGCTTGAGGACAACGACTACACGATCAACATCATCGACACCCCCGGGCACGTCGACTTCACCGTTGAGGTAGAGCGCTCGCTGCGCGTCCTCGACGGTGCCGTCACCGTGTTCGACGGTGTCGCGGGTGTCGAGCCGCAGTCCGAGACGGTGTGGCGTCAGGCCGACCGTTACGGCGTGCCGCGCATCTGCTTCGTCAACAAGCTCGACCGGACCGGCGCGGAGTTCCACCGCTGCGTCGACATGATCAAGGACCGCCTCGGTGCGGTGCCGCTGATCATGCAGCTTCCGATCGGTGCCGAGATGGACTTCAAGGGCGTTGTGGACCTGGTCCGCATGAAGGCGCTCGTGTGGTCCGCCGAGGCCGCCAAGGGTGAGATGTACGACGTCGTCGACATCCCGGCCACGCACGTCGAGGCTGCCGAGGAGTACCGCGGCAAGCTCGTCGAGGCCGTCGCGGAGAACGACGACGACATCATGGAGCTGTTCCTGGAGGGCCAGGAGCCCACCGAGGAGCAGCTGTACGCCGCGATCCGTCGCATCACCATCGCGTCCGGCAAGTCCAACGGCGTCACGGTCACCCCGGTGTTCTGTGGCACCGCGTTCAAGAACAAGGGCGTCCAGCCCCTGCTCGACGCGGTCGTGCGCTACCTGCCGACCCCGCTCGACGTCGAGGCCATCGAAGGCCACGACGTGAAGGACCCCGAGCAGGTCGTCAAGCGCAAGCCGTCCGTGGACGAGCCGCTGTCGGCGCTGGCGTTCAAGATCATGAGCGACCCGCACCTCGGCAAGCTCACGTTCGTGCGCATCTACTCCGGACGCCTGGAGACCGGCACCGCGGTGCTGAACTCCGTCAAGGGCAAGAAGGAGCGCATCGGCAAGATCTACCGTATGCACGCGAACAAGCGTGAGGAGATCGAGGCGGTGGGCGCCGGTGACATCGTCGCCGTGATGGGTCTGAAGCAGACCACGACCGGTGAGACGCTGTGTGACGACAAGAACCCGGTGATCCTGGAGTCCATGGACTTCCCGGCGCCCGTCATCCAGGTCGCCATCGAGCCCAAGTCCAAGGGTGACCAGGAGAAGCTGGGTGTAGCCATCCAGCGTCTCGCGGAGGAGGACCCCTCCTTCCACGTTCACTCGGACGAGGAGACGGGCCAGACCATCCTCGGCGGTATGGGCGAGCTGCACCTCGAGGTGCTGGTCGACCGTATGAAGCGCGAGTTCAAGGTCGAGGCCAACGTCGGCAAGCCGCAGGTCGCGTACCGCGAGACGATCCGCAAGGCCGTCGAGCGTCACGACTACACGCACAAGAAGCAGACCGGTGGTACCGGTCAGTTCGCCAAGGTGCAGATCGCGATCGAGCCGATCGTGGACGGCGACGCCGCGTACGAGTTCGTGAACAAGGTCACCGGTGGCCGTATCCCGCGGGAGTACATCCCGTCGGTGGACGCCGGTGCGCAGGAGGCCATGCAGTTCGGCATCCTGGCCGGCTACGAGATGACTGGCGTCCGCGTCATCCTTCTCGACGGCGGCTACCACGAGGTCGACTCCTCCGAACTGGCGTTCAAGATCGCCGGCTCGCAGGCCTTCAAGGAGGCCGCGCGCAAGGCCAGCCCCGTGCTCCTGGAGCCGATGATGGCCGTCGAGGTCACCACGCCCGAGGACTACATGGGTGAAGTCATTGGCGACATCAACTCCCGCCGTGGTCAGATCCAGGCCATGGAGGAGCGTGCCGGTGCCCGCGTCGTGAAGGGCCTCGTGCCCCTCTCGGAGATGTTCGGCTACGTCGGTGACCTCCGCAGCAAGACCTCGGGTCGCGCAAGCTACTCGATGCAGTTCGACTCCTACGCCGAGGTTCCCCGGAACGTCGCCGAGGAGATCATCGCGAAGGCCAAGGGCGAGTAACACACCCCGTTTACACGCTTTAGGCTTGACACCGACCGCCGGGGCTCACCCGGGAGGGCAGAACCCCGGCGGGCGGCATCCCAGCAAAGATCACCTGGCGCCGATGAGTAAGGCGTACCAGAACCACTCCGCAGGAGGACCCCAGTGGCGAAGGCAAAGTTCGAGCGGACTAAGCCGCACGTCAACATCGGCACCATCGGTCACATCGACCACGGTAAGACGACCCTCACGGCCGCCATTACCAAGGTGCTGCACGACAAGTACCCCACGCTGAACGAGGCCTCGGCCTTCGACCAGATCGACAAGGCGCCGGAAGAGCGTCAGCGTGGTATCACGATCTCGATCGCGCACGTCGAGTACCAGACGGAGGGTCGTCACTACGCCCACGTCGACTGCCCGGGTCACGCGGACTACATCAAGAACATGATCACCGGTGCCGCGCAGATGGACGGCGCGATCCTGGTCGTGGCCGCCACCGACGGCCCGATGCCGCAGACCAAGGAGCACGTGCTCCTGGCCCGCCAGGTCGGCGTGCCGTACATCGTCGTCGCCCTGAACAAGGCCGACATGGTGGACGACGAGGAGATCCTGGAGCTCGTCGAGCTCGAGGTCCGTGAGCTCCTCTCCGAGTACGAGTTCCCGGGCGACGACCTGCCGGTCGTCAAGGTCTCGGCGCTCAAGGCGCTCGAGGGCGACGCCGAGTGGGGTCAGTCGGTTCTCGACCTCATGGACGCCGTCGACTCCGCCATCCCGACCCCCGAGCGTGACGTCGACAAGCCGTTCCTCATGCCCGTCGAGGACGTCTTCACGATCACCGGTCGCGGTACGGTCGTCACCGGCCGTATCGAGCGTGGTGTCCTGAAGGTCAACGAGACCGTTGACATCATCGGCATCAAGCAGGAGAAGACCACCACCACGGTCACCGGCATCGAGATGTTCCGCAAGCTGCTCGACGAGGGCCAGGCGGGCGAGAACGTCGGTCTGCTCCTCCGTGGCATCAAGCGCGAGGACGTCGAGCGCGGCCAGGTCATCATCAAGCCCGGCTCGGTCACCCCGCACACCTCGTTCGAGGCGCAGGCGTACATCCTGTCCAAGGACGAGGGCGGCCGTCACACGCCGTTCTTCAACAACTACCGTCCCCAGTTCTACTTCCGCACCACGGACGTGACCGGCGTCGTGACCCTCCCCGAGGGCACCGAGATGGTCATGCCGGGCGACAACACTGAGATGACCGTCGAGCTCATCCAGCCCATCGCCATGGAAGAGGGCCTGAAGTTCGCCATCCGCGAGGGTGGCCGGACCGTGGGCGCCGGCCAGGTCATCAAGATCAACAAGTAGTTCTTGTTGGCTTGACAGCCTGACCCGGTAGCTCTCACGAGCTTCCCGAGGAGGCCCGTACGACTTCGGTCGTACGGGCCTCTTTGCTGTGCCCGGGTTTGCCGGTCACTGTTACGAAACTATTCGGCGCGTACGACCCGTTCCCCCCGCTGGTCACTCCCTCCACCATTTGTCATGCCACTGACCAAATTCGGCGGAGGGGTGGGTACGTCATGTCTGGGGCCGTCAGCCGTAGAGCTGTACTCGGAGCCGGTATCGCCGCGGTGCCGGTGCTGTCCGGGGTCGCGCGGGCGGGGGAGGCCGGGGTCCGCCGCACGGACGCCGGGGCGTACATCTCGTTCACCGGCGGCGCGTTCGCGCTGGTCGGGGCCCCGGTCGTGGTCAGTGCCGAGGACCACTCCGGAGTCGTACGAGCCGCCGCCGACCTGCGGGACGACATCGAACGCGTCACAGGTGTACGTCCGGCCGCCACCGTCGCCCGTGAGGTGGTCCTGGTCGGCACGATCGGCCGCAGCCCGCTGATCGACGGTCTGGTCCGCGCCGGCAAGCTGGATGTCACGGGCATCGCGGGCCGCTGGGAGACCTCGCTGCAGACGGTCGTGGAGCACCCCATGCCCGGCGTCGACCGGGCGTTCGTCATCGCGGGCAGCGACCCGCGCGGCGCGATCTTCGGGGTGTACGACGTCTCGTACGGCATCGGGGTCTCGCCCTGGTACTGGTGGGACGACGTCCCGCCGGTCCACCGGGACGCGGTGTACGTCCTGCCCGGCCGGCACACGCAGGGCACCCCGGCCGTGAAGTACCGCGGGATCTTCATCAACGACGAGAACCCGGCGCTGGGGACCTGGGCGCCGAGGTTCTTCGGCCCCGGGAAGGCGCCGGGCCACCCCGGAGGCTTCAACGCGGCCTTCTTCGAGCGGGTCTTCGAGGTGCTGCTGCGCCTGAAGGCCAACTATCTCTGGCCCGCGGTGTGGGGCCGGGCGTTCGCCGAGGACGACCCGGAGAACCACGCGAGGGCGAAGGCGTACGGCATCGTCATGGGTACGTCCCACGAGGCGCCGATGATGCGGGGCATCGAGGAGTGGAACCGGCACGCGGTACCGGCGGTGCGCGACAGCGCGGGGAACGTGGTGACGCCGGGCTGGGACCCGTACGGGGGCACGGGGGAGTGGTCGTACCGGCGGAACGCGGCGGCTGTCCGGGCGTACTGGCGCGACGGCATCCGGCGGATGGTGGACGAGGACTTCGAGGGCGTCGTCACGCTGGGTATGCGCGGCAACGGCGACACGAGCCTGCCGGACGGCGACGGCATCGAGCTGATGCGGGAGATCATCGAGACGCAGAGGGGGATCATCGCGGAGGTGACGGGCAAGCCGCTGTCGGAGACCCCGCAGGTGTGGACCCTGTACAAGGAGGTCCAGCGGTACTGGGACCGGGGGTTGAGGGTTCCGGGTGACGTCACGGTCGTCCTGACGGACGACAACTGGGGGAACATCCGCAAGCACCCGGACCCGGCGGAACCGGCGAGGAGCGGTGGGTACGGGCTGTACTACCACTTCGACTACGTCGGGGTCGGCCGCAACTACAAGTGGGTGGACACCGCCAACCTCCAGAACCTCTGGGACCAGCTCCACCAGGCCCACGCGTACGGCAACCGCACCCTGTGGGTGACAAACGTCGGCGACCTGAAGGGCAACGAACTCCCGACGGAGTTCTTCCTGAACTACGCCTGGAATCCGGCCCGTTGGGACCTGTCGAACCTGGAGGAGTGGGAACGGCGGTACGCCCGGCAGAACTTCGGGGCGGAGCACGCGGCGGCGATCGCGTCGGTGCTCGCAGAGTACGGACAGCTCCAGGCCCGCCGCAAACCGGAGTTGCTGAACCGCCGCATCACCCTGAACCCCGCGAAGGACCCGACGAAGGACGAGTCGGCGATCGTGTACGACGACCAGGAGACGCCTTTCCGCTTCGCCCACCGGGAGTTGGAGCGGGTCACGGAGGAGTGGCGGAGCCTGGGGAGGCGGGCGGAACGGGTGGGGCGGAAGCTGCCCCCGTCGGCGCAGGACGCGTGGTACGAGCTGGTCGGGTACGAGGTGGCGGCGACCGCCAACCTGTACGCCCTGCGCGAGGCCGAGTTCAAGAACCTTCTGTACGCGGCCCAGGGGCGCGCGGCGACGAACGACCGCGCGGCGGAGGCGGAGGTCGGCCTGGAGCGGGACTTCGCACTCGCCGATCGCTTCAACTACGGGGTGGTGGGCGGCAAGTGGGAGGGCTTCCAGACCCAGCCGCACATCGACTACGGGGACGTTGAGCGGTACGGGCCCAACGCGCCCTGGCAGCAGCCGGAGAAGGACAACGTGGCGTTGCCGGATGTGCTGTTCCCGGCCGTGTGGCGGGTGGAGCTGCCGGTGGGCGGGGAGTTGGGGGTGTCGGTCGACGGGTCGGAGGACTCGGGGGAGTGGTGGCCGGGGGGTGCGGCCGGGGATGGGTCCGGGGGTGCGGTGCTGCCGGTGTTCAGCCCGTACCAGACGCGGCCCGACCAGTACGTCGAGGTGTTCAACCGGGGGCGTACGCCCTTCGCGTACCGGGTGGAGTCGTCGGTGCCGTGGCTGGTGGTGGACCGGCCGAGGGGGCGGGTCGAGCAGCAGGTGCGGCTGACGGTGACGGTGGACTGGGCGCGGGTGCCGGACGGTCGTACGGAGGCCTCGTTGACGGTGTCGGGCGCGGGGGCGTCGGTGGCGGTCGGGTGCGTGGTGGAGAAGCCGTCGGGGAGGGATCGGCGGGGGCTGCGGGGGTTCGTGGAGGCGGGGGGTTATGTGGCGATCGACGCCGACAACCACTCGCGGATGGTGGGGAGTTGGCGGCGGCTGGACCGGATCGGGCGTACGGGCGCGGGGATGACGCCCTGGCCGGTGACGGCTCCGCGCCGGACGCCGGGTGGGGGTTCGGCGCGGTTGGAGTACGAGGTCGGTCTGTTGTCGGCGGGCGAGGTGACGGTGTGGGCGTATCTGTCGCCGCGCAACCCGACGCTGCCGACGGGCGGGCTGCGTTACGCGGTCTCCTTCGACGAGGGCGAGCCGCAGCAGGTCGACATCCACGCCGTCACGGGCGCGGACGACGGCCTGATGAACAAGCAGTGGGCACGGCACACGTCCGACAACGTGAACGTGACGGCCACCAGGCACGCGGTGACGGCGGCGGGGGTGCACCGGCTGAAGTTCTGGGTGGTCGATCCGACGGTGGTCGTGCAGCGGCTGGTGATCGACACGGGCGGGCTGACACCGACGTATCTGGGGCCCTTGGAGAGCCGCCGGGTTCGGTAGAGCAGGCGGCAGGCAGCAAGCAGCGGGCCATTGGCAGTAGTTCACTGACGAAGGGATCGCACATGAACGGCTTTCGCATGCCCGTTTCCGCCGTCGCCCTGGCGGGCGTGGCGCTTCTGATCACCGGCGCCGGTGCGCAGCCCGCGTCGGCGCACCCGGACCCCGTCCCGCTGCGGGCGCTGGCGGCCGGTACCGGCGTACGCATCGGCACTGCCGTGGACATGGCGGCGCTGGCTGACGATACGACATATCGCCGAAAAGTCGCACGGGAGTTCAATTCCGTCACCGCCGAGAACGTGATGAAGTGGGAATCGGTCGAGCCGAGTCGGGGGACGTACGACTGGGGGAAGGCCGATGACCTGGTGCGCTTCGCGGGGGCGCACGGGCAGGCGGTGCGGGGCCACACGCTGGTGTGGCACAGCCAGTTGCCGGGCTGGCTGACGACAGGGGTGGCGGACGGATCGATCGGATCGGAGGAGCTGCGCGGGATTCTGAAGGCCCACATCACGACGGAGGTGAAGCGGTACAAGGGAAAGATCTACCAGTGGGACGTGGTGAACGAGGTCTTCGAGGAGGACGGTTCGCTGCGCGACTCGATCTGGCTGCGTGAGCTGGGTCCGTCGTACATCGAGGACGCCTTCCGCTGGGCCCACGCGGCCGACCCGAAGGCCAGGCTGTTCCTGAACGACTACAACGTCGAGGGCGTCAACGCGAAGTCGACGGCCTACTACGACCTGGCGAAGCGGCTGCGGGCCGAGGGGGTGCCGGTACAGGGCTTCGGCATCCAGGGGCACTTGGCGATCCAGTACGGCTTCCCGGGCCAGGTCGCCGAGAACCTCGCGCGCTTCGAGAAGCTGGGCATGCAGACGGCGTTCACGGAGGTCGACGTACGCATGATCCTGCCGGTGGAGGGGGCGAAGCTGGCGGCGCAGGCGACGTACTTCCGGGGGCTGCTGGACGCGTGTGTGCAGGCTCGGCGGTGCACGTCGTTCACGGTGTGGGGGTTCAGCGACAAGTACTCGTGGGTGCCGGGGGTGTTCGCCGGGCAGGGGGCGGCGACGCTGATGGACGAGGAGTTCGGGCGGAAGCCGGCGTACGGGGCGGTGGGGGAGGGGCTGGCCGCAGAGTGACGTTCTGGCGTTCTGGCATCCGGTGGCTCAGCGGCCCGGTTCGTAGGTGAGCTGCTTGATCTGGCGGAGGGCCAGGGTCGTTTCGACGGAGTGGACGCCGTCGAGGACGCCGATCCTCTCGGTGAGGTACGTGTACAGGGTGCCCGTGCTGCGGTTGCTGACGGCCGCGACGATGTTGGACTGGCCGGTGGTCGCTGCGGCGAAGCTCACCTCGGGGTGTTCCGCGAGCGCCCGTCCGACCGAGTCGAGGGCGGACGGTGTCACGGTCAGCCAGAGCAGCGCGGTGACGCCCTGGCCGAGAGCCGCGTTGTCGATCTGCACGTCGAAGTACAGGGCGCCGGTGGCACGCAGCTGCTCCAACCGCCGTCGGACGACGGACTCCGACTGGCCGGTGCCGGTCTGGAGTTCGGCGAAGGTGGCCCGGCCGTCCCGGCGCAGGAGGGCGAGCAGCGCTTCGTCGGTCTCGTCGAGGAGAACGGGCGCCGCCGGCGGCTCGACCCGGGGCGGACGCAGCGCCTCCTCCTGCGCGGGCTCCAGCGCCCGGGACTTGTTCAGCCAGCCCAGCGCGCCGCCGTAGAAGTGGTGCAGCAGACAGTGGGCGCTGACGGAGACGACCCGGGGCGTGCGCTGGAGGCGGTCGAAGAGCAGCTCGTCCCGCTCCTTCTGGCTGCGGGGCCGCATCGCGCACACCACCTCGGTGCCGCCCGAGACCAGGTCGATGTACGAGGTGTCGGGGCGCCGGGCCAGGGCGTTCGCGAGCTGCTCGGCCACGTCGGGGGTGCAGCGCAGCCGCACGATCCAGCTGGTCCGGCCGAGCACCCCCGCGTCGGTCATGCCCAGCACCCGCAGGCCAGCCGTCGTCCGCAGCCGCCGGAAGCGCCGGGCCACCGTCTGGTCGGACACCCCGAGGACCTCGGCGATACGGCTGAACGCGGCCCGCCCGTCGATCTGGAGCGCGTGGAGCAGCCTGAGGTCGAGGGCGTCGAGGGCGCCTGGGATGTTCAGGGTGCCCGGGGCATGGGGTGTGCCTGGGGGATCGGGGTTGCTCAGGGCAGTGGGGGCGCCTGGGGCACGTGGGGTGGAGGGCTCCACCGGTCTCTCCTGCTGTGGGTGGGAGGCGGGGCGTCGACCTGCTGGGAGGGGGTGACCGTTGATCGTGGGGGTCTTCTCAGCGTAGGCCGCCCTCGGATGCGGTGTGGGCCCGGGACCCGGGGGGCCCGGGCTCCAGGTCCCAGGTCCCGGGCCCACACGGAGGCGCCGAACCCGTCCCCACGGACGGCGCCGGCACCGGCAGCAGGCCCAGGCCCGGTGGTCATCCGTTCAGGGCCGTGCTGCCGGTACGTCGGGTGTCGCCGTGCCGGTGGTGGCCTGCGGCGGGACGGGGGCCGGGGTGCCCTGGGCGGTGACCCGGGGTGTCGTGTGCTGCTGGCGGCGCAACAGGGCGGCTCCGACGGCGGCGGCCAGCAGGGCCAGTACGGCCGAGACGGTCAGACAGAGCCGGAGTCCGTCGACGAAGGCCTCCGACAGGGCGGCCATGACCCGGGGTGTGTCCGCGCCCAGGTCGAGTCCGCCGACCGCGCTCAGCCCGCCGCTGTCCGCGACCGCGGTGACACGCCGGACCGTCGCCCCGGCCAGACCCGCGTCACGGAGGTGACCGGGCAGGACGTCGACGGCCCGGGAGGTCAGCAGGGTGCCGAGGACGGCGGGGCCGAGGGCGCCGCCGACCTGGCGGAAGGCGTTGTTGCCGGCCGCGGCCATACCGGCCTGGTGGAACGGCACCGAACTGACGGCCGTGGCGGTCATCGGCGTGATGACGAAGGCCAGACCGAAGCCGAGCAGGGCCAGCCGCCAGGCGAGCGAGCCGAACGAGGTGTCCGTACCGATGGAGGTGAGGGACAGCAGCGCGCCGGCGCTGATCACCAGGCCGCCCGGGATCAGCAGCCGGGGCGAGACGCGGTGCATCAGGCGTCCGACCGGGGCGCCGAGCAGCAGCGGCACCATGGTCACCATGAGCAGCCGGTAGGCCGCTTCGAGGGTGCTGAGCTGCTGGACGATGCCGAGGTAGAGGCTGAGCGCGAAGAAGAAGCCGATCAGACCGAGGAAGCTGATCATGGCGATGAGGGTGGTGGCGGTGAAGGCCGGGCTGCGGAACAGCGTCAGGTCCAGCATCGGGTCGGCGCTGCGCCGCTCCACCATGACGAACGCGACCGCGCCGACCGCGGCGGTGGACAGCGCCACCATGACCTTCGGGTCGGTGAAGGAGGTGACGCCGCCCTCGATGATCCCGTACACCAGAGCGGTGATCGTCAGCGCGGCGGTGGCCTGGCCGGGCCAGTCCAGGCGGCGCGTGCCCGGGGCGCGGGAGTCGGTCAGCAGCTTCGCGGCGAACGCCATCGCGAGCAGCGAGACCGGGATGGGCAGCAGATAGATCCAGCGCCAGCCGAAGTGGTCGAGGATCACGCCGGCGATGAGGGAACCGAGGGCCAGCGCCGTCATGAGGGCGGTCGCCCACAGGCCGATGAACTTCCCGCGCTCACGCGGGTCGGGGACGGCATGGCTGATCAGAGCGAGCGTCGTGGGCAGCAGGGCGGCGGCCCCGAGCCCCGCGAACGCCTGTCCGACCCAGACGACCTGGACCGACTGCGCGCACAGCGCGATCAGGGCACCCAGGGCACTGAAGGCCAGCCCGGCCTGGAACACCTTCTTCCGGCCGTGGACGTCCCCGAACACACCGGCGGTCAGGATGAGGGCGGCCATGGGCAGCACGAACGCGTCGGACACCCAGGACAGTTGCGAGGTCGAGGCGCCGAGGGCCCGCTGGACGGCGGGCAGACTCGCCGAGATGGTGGTCACCGGCAGATAGGCGACGAACACACCGAGGCAGGCCATGACGAGCGTGGCCACCCGCCGCTCCTGCGGCACTCCCGCCGTCGACGTGACGGTTACGACATTCACGGAACTCTCCCTCGGGATGCCGGGCGCGGTGCCGGACAGGTCCTGGCTGACCTCAGCGGCCACTTTCCGCTGGGTGGGGGCGTGGATCCAGCCATGGGTGCCGGATTGCGGGAATCCGACATCGAGGGCGCGGAGCGGAGGGATTTCCGACATCGGCGGGCCGGGCGGGCGCCGGACCAGGGGAAACGCAGCGCTCCTCGACGCAGGCGCACCCAATGCAATGCGTCGCTAAATTCCCGGCAATGATTCGGGATCGCCCGCCCCAGGTGAGGGGCCCGGCGTGGCGAAGGCGCCGACCGCACCGATAACTTCGGTTCCTTGATCGCACTGTTGTTTCACGTGTTCCACGGGGGAACCACCATGAGTGACCTGCGCCTTGACGACACCATATTCGCGGACCTGAAGAAGACCTTCTCCTCCATCAGCGACCGCATGGAGACGACCCGTCGCAGCCTGCGCAGCGCGGACGCCTCGTGCGTCGGCGAGAGCGGACTGGTCGAGGACGTACAGGACTTCGCCGACGACTGGGGCTACGGCATCAAGCAGCTCGGCAAGCACACCCAGGGCGCCGTGAAGATGATCAACAAGATCGCCCAGACCTTCGACGACCTGGACCTGCAACTGGCCGAGTCCCTCAAGGCCGCCAAGGCCTCCAAGAAGGGCAAGTGACGTGGCCGGCCAGCGGACCGTACCGCCGAACATAGGCTGGGACCCCACCCCGGGGGATGTCGAGGACACCCGGCACCTCGCGAAGCGCCTGGGCAGGCTGGCGAGTGAACTGGGTACCGCTCTCGGGGAGTTGGAACGGATCGAGTGCGGCGCCTGGAAGGGCAAGACGGCGGTCGCGTTCACCGAGTACATAGGCGAGGACGTCACCCCGCTCATTCGCAAGAGCCACGAGTCCTTCGACAAGGCCTCGCGCGCGCTGCACCGCTGGGCGGGCGAACTCCAGGACTTCCAGGACGAGACGGACCGCCTGGACAGGTCCGCCAAGGAGAAGCTCGACGCCAAGTCGGACGCCGAGGGCAAGGCCGGCGGCGACGGCAGCGATGAGCTGGGCAAGGCCTCCGGCGAGGTGGACGGCGTCATCCGCAAGGTCCACGAACTCGAAGAGCGCTACCGCCGGGCCGCCGGTCACATCGGCCGGGAGCTGGACAAGGCCGCCGACATCGCCCCCGACGAGCCCGGCTTCTGGGACACGCTCGGCACGGGCATCGCCGACGCCTGGGGCGCCACGGGCGACTGGCTCAAGGAGCACGCCGACCTGATCAAGGAGATCGGCGACGTACTGAGCCTGGTCAGCAGCGCCCTGGGCGTACTCGCCATCATCACGGCCCCCTTCGAACCGATCGGCGCGATCTTCGCCGCCGCGGCGATGATCACGAGCGGGGCCGCCCTGCTGACCCACGTGGTGGCCAAGGCGGCGGGCGCGGACGTGAGCTGGGCGGACATCGGGTTCGACGCGCTGGGCATCCTGCCGGGGGTGAAGGGGCTCACGGGGACTGCTGCGCTGGCCAAGGGCGCCGATGCCACCGCGCGTGCCGCGAAGCTCGGCCGGGGGTTCGTCGGGATGGAGGAGAGCAGCAAGCTGTTCGTTCTCTTCGGCCCGTCGAAGCTCACCCCTGTCGTCAAACTCGGGGAAGGCGGTGGCCGTATGGCTCTGGCTGTCGAGAGCGGACTGCAGAACGTCCGCCAGGGCCAGTGGCTCGGTACCCAGGGGATCAACCTGGTCGCGTCCAAGCTGCCGTTCATCAAGAGTGCCGAAGACGTCATCGCGCCGATGAGCAACGCGGGCCGCGCCCTGGACGCCACCATCAAGGGCGCACTCACCGGCAACAAGGCCCACACCATCGCCACCAACGACTACGGGAACTGAGCGCCACGGCATGGACAACCCCGAAGAACTCCGGGCGCTGGGCGTGGAGGGCGTGGCGCTGCCGCCCATGAGCATCCGCCTGCCCGAAGGGATGCACGCGATCGAGGTCTCCCTCGACGAGACCGAACGGACCGCAGCCGTAAGGCAGTTGGTCCGGGACATCTACCCACGAGGCGAGGAGCCCCTGTGGGAGGCGATGAGTGCGCTGTACGGGGCCACGGCACAGGAGATGTCGTCGGGCGGCGTCTCGTTCTTCGGTATCGGGCTGTACGAGATCGAGGACGGCGGAGGCGTGGCCCACTGCTCGCTCACCGTGGCGGTGTTCGAGTCGGGGGAGGCGGATCCGGACGTCGTCGCCCAGGGCGTCTTCGCGACGCTGGGCCCCGATCCCCTGCGTGACGTGACATGGCTGGACCTGCCCTGCGGCCCGGCAGTGTCGGTGATCTCCTTCCGCAAGCTCGTGGTGGACGGCCAGTACACGAAGAGCGGCAACGACGAGGAACTCACGATGGGGCAGATCCAGGTCCACATCCCCTTCTCGACCGGCCCCTACACCGCTGTGATCACCTTGGACACGGCCTCTGTGGAACAGTGGGACGAGTTCACGCACGCTATTGCCGGAATAGTCGGATCGCTGGAATTTCCCAGCTCAGGAGAGATGACGCACTGATGGACTGGAATCCCGCCGCCGACGAAGACCAGCTCTTCCGTGTCACCGTCAAGTTCGCGACCGGTATGGCTCCCGCGGTCTCCGGCAGCAGATGGTTCCGGGACCCCGAGCGCAACGACATCCAGGGTGAGCTGGCCGAATGGCCTGTCGGTCCCGTCTTCACCTCGCGCACGGCGGGCGACCAGGCCGCGCGTCGCGTCGGCCGTGGTTTCCTCTCCGCCATCCCCGTCATCGCGAACATCGTCGCCAACATCGGCGGAGCAGGCGGGTCGCCCTTCGGTGGCGGTGCCGGATCGGGCAAGCCGGAGGAACCGGAGAACGAGGTCGACGACTTCCCCGTCATGTGGGCCGCCCCGGGCACCCTCGCCCGTACGGTGCCGTGGCAGCTCGATCCCGGGCGGCGCCCAGAGGGGTACCTCACGGATCTGGTCCTGACCAGCCGACGACTGCTCTTCCTCGACGAAGTCGGCGTCCTGGCGGAGTTTCCACGGGAATCCATCGCCGGGGCCCGGCAAATGGAGTTCAGTCGCATCGGTGCGGATATGCGCATCACGTTTGCGGACGGCTCCTGGATTCGTCTCTTCACCGGCGCTCCGAGAAACGCCGAAAGGCTCGCCGAGGTTCTCCGTGGAGACGTACAGGCAGTGCCCGAAAGTGCCCTCACGGCGGCACAGCGCGAGCGAGTGGCCCGTTTCATGACCAATCTCTCCCGCGCCACACAGCCGCCCGTGTACACCAGGTTCCCCAGTGGAATCGTCCGCGTAGAGGTCGGCCTTCCTTCCAAAGCGGCCAAGGATCTCGTCGATGTGACCTGGATCGTGATCGACGAAATGGGCGAGCCGGCCCAGCCGAAGCCGGGCGACCTGTAGTCCCTCTGACCGTTACTTGGAGTCCCCGTCCCTGCGGTGCCACGCCGCGTACAGGGTCGACAGGCCGATCGCGATGGTCGACACCGTCTCCGGGCGGACCCCGCACAGGACGAGGACGACTCCGGTCAGTAGAACCGCGAGGAAAACGACGAGGTCCGCTCGCCGCTGTGGGTGATGCATCGTTCGGCCTTTCTTGCCTTCGGGCTTTCCGCTTACGTGCGTGTCTCTCAAGTGCCTTGCGGCAATCAGGCTGTTGGGGGTGCGAGGTGTTGCGGAAGTCGGCACAGTTGCCACTTGTCGCAACGGTCGAGAAGTGCGGGAAACGAGGGAGGACCAGGCGTGGGGACGAGCAGCCTCGTACCGCTGGACGGCGGTCTGCCGGACGAGTCACGAGCCTTCGCCGAGGCTCTGCGCAGTCTCTTCGTCGGGCTGGGCGTCAGCGTCCGCCGGTACGCGGCCCGGCGGAACCGCGATGCCGGGTCCATCTCCCGCTTCCTCAACGGCACCCGCATCCCGACCTGGGAGTTCGTCCACGATCTGCTCAGTGATGTTGCTGAGCAGCAAGGGAGCGCCGCCACTCCCGAGACCACCGAACTGCTGCGTCGGCTGCACCGCACGGCGCTCGACAAGAGCGGCTCCGCGCACCACCGCGTACAGGTCCTGGAGGACCAGCTCGCCGACGCCGACCGGCAGTCCGTACGGTCCGCGGCGCTCGTACGGGCACTGGAGAACGCGTTGGTCGACGCGCAACACCGCGCAGCGGACCTTGAGCGGCAAATCGGACAGCTGCGGGTGCACGAGGAGCGGGAGCTGGCCGAGACGGACCGGGCCCTCCAGGTGTACGAGGACCAGCTCGCCGGGCTGCGCAGGGAACGGCAGTCCCTCATCGACCAGGTCGATGCCCTCGGCGAGCAGCTGAAGGACGCCCATGGGCGGCGGATCCAGGCCGAGCAACGCTGCGAGGAACTGGAGCGGCAGCTGGTCGCGGCGGAGGAGGAGTACGAGCGGGAGGACGTCCCGCCCCGCGCGGACGCGGTGCTGTCGGAGGCGGCCGGCCGTCCGTCGGCGGAACCGGCGGAGCAGCTGAACCCGCACCACCGCTTCGACACCTTCGCCGTCAGCGACTCCAACAGATTCGCGTACGCGGCAGCGGTCGCCGTCGCCGAGCAGCCGGCGAAGAAGTACAACCCGCTGACCATCCACGGCGGTTCGGCGATGGGCAAGACACATCTGCTGCACGCCATCGGGCACCGTGCGCGGGAACTTCAGCCGGGCCTGCGGGTGCGGTACGTGACCTCGGCAGGGTTCGCCTACGAGTTCGAGCACGCCCACCTCGCGTACCGGCTCGAAGAGTTCCGCCGGGGCTACCGTGACGTGGACCTGCTGCTGGTCGACGACCTCCAGTTCCTGCCGCCGACCAAGGCGGAGGAGGCGCCGGCTCAGGAGGAGTTCCTGCGTGTCTTCAACGCCCTCCACAGCACGGACCGGCAGATCGTGCTGGCCTCGGACCCGTCTCCCGGGGTGCTGAGGTTCCTCGACTCCCGGCTGCGCAACCGGATCGAGTCGAGCCTCGTCACCGAGATCCAGCCGCCCGCGCTGCAGACGCGTATCGCCATCCTCCGGCGGCTGGCGGACCGGGACGGGCTCACGGTCCCGCGGGAGGTCCTGGAACTCATCGCCACGAAGGTGGAGCGGAACAGCCGCGAGCTGGAAGGCGCCCTCGTCCGGGTGACCGCCTACGCCTCACTGAACCGGCAGGCGGTGGACCTGGCCCTCACCGAGGCGATCATGAACAACCTGGTGCCGGACCGGTCCGTACGGGGCGAGGAGGTCGGTCGCCTGATCATTCGGGAGACGGCCGCGTACTTCGGGATGACATCGGACGAACTGTGCAGTACGGCTCGTGGCCGGGCACTGGTCACGGCGCGGCAGATCGCCATGTACCTCTGCCACGAACTCACCGACCTGTCGGTGTCCGAGATCGGCACGCTGTTCGGGGGACGTGAACACAGCGCCGTCGAACACGCGTACACGAAGATCCGGTCGCTGATGTCCCAGCGTCGCTCCGTCTACAACCAGATCGACGAGCTGACCACCCGTGTCAAGGTCGCCGTCGACGAGCCCTACCCGAATCGAGATCGGGGTGGCGAGCCGGGGCGCCAGGTTTGACCTTCGTCACCCTGGGGGTATTCTCTCCGGCTCGATTGGCGGAGCCCATGCCCCGTATGGCAGACTGTCGGAGTTGCTCGGTCGAGCGCCGATGCTGCGCGCCTCCCGTCGGGAGGACCGGAAGCGAGTCCCACAGTACTCGTCGCCTCAACTGCCGTAAGGCAGCGCTGGGGCGGACGTACGGGAATCTTTCGGGAAGTGTCAGCGGGGTGCAGGCCAGGCACTCGGTGGGTGTCCATGCCCCCGGTTCTGCGGTTGCTTTCGGGCGGGCCGCGTCCCTCGTAGGGAAATCCGTTTACGGATATCTGTGCGACAGGAGCGCGACACACCCGACCGCGTGGGTCGGAGGACGGGGACGCGAACCCCCGGGTTGCAGAGCGTTTCACTAGACAAAGGACTACTGAGTAGCCATGGCGGGACAGAAGATCCGCATCCGGCTCAAGGCCTACGACCACGAGGTCATCGATTCCTCGGCGAAGAAGATCGTCGAGACGGTGACGCGAACTGGTGCGTCGGTCGCGGGCCCGGTGCCGCTGCCCACTGAGAAGAACGTGTACTGCGTCATCAAGTCGCCGCACAAGTACAAGGACTCGCGCGAGCACTTCGAGATGCGCACGCACAAGCGCCTGATCGACATCCTCGACCCGACGCCCAAGACCGTTGACTCTCTGATGCGACTCGACCTCCCGGCCGGTGTCGACATCGAGATCAAGCTCTAGGGAACGGTGATCTGAGAATGGCTAAGCAGATCAAGGGCATCCTGGGCGAGAAGCTCGGCATGACGCAGGTGTGGGACGAGAACAACCGTGTTGTTCCCGTCACCGTCGTCAAGGCGAGCACCAACGTCGTCACCCAGGTGCGTACGAACGACGCCGACGGCTACGAAGCGGTCCAGATCGCCTTTGGCGAGATCGACCCTCGCAAGGTGAACAAGCCCCTCAAGGGTCACTTCGCCAAGGCCGACGTCACTCCCCGCCGCCACCTCGTCGAGATCCGCACCGCGGACGCCTCCGAGTACACGCTGGGCCAGGAGATCTCCGCTGAGGTCTTCGAGGCCGGCGTCAAGGTGGACGTGACCGGCAAGAGCAAGGGCAAGGGCTTCGCCGGTGTCATGAAGCGTCACAACTTCAAGGGCCTCGGCGCCGGTCACGGCACCCAGCGCAAGCACCGCTCTCCCGGTTCCATCGGTGGCTGTGCCACCCCGGGCCGCGTGTTCAAGGGCCTCCGCATGGCGGGTCGCATGGGCAACGAGCGGGTCACCACCCAGAACCTGACCGTTCACGCCGTTGACGCGGAGAAGGGCCTGCTCCTCATCAAGGGCGCGGTCCCTGGTCCGAACGGCGGCCTCGTCCTGGTCCGCACCGCGGCCAAGGGGGCCTGAGGACTCATGAGCACCATTGACATTCTGTCGCCCTCCGGCGACACCGCCGGGACCATCGAGCTCCCGGCCGAGATCTTCGACGTAGAGAAGATCAGCGTTCCGCTGCTTCACCAGGTCGTCGTCGCACAGCTGGCCGCCGCCCGTCAGGGCACGCACAAGGTCAAGCGTCGTGGCGAGGTCCGTGGTGGTGGCCGCAAGCCTTACCGCCAGAAGGGCACCGGCCGCGCCCGTCAGGGTTCGACCCGTGCGCCGCAGTTCGCCGGCGGTGGTGTCGTTCACGGCCCCACCCCGCGCGACTACTCGCAGCGGACCCCCAAGAAGATGAAGGCCGCGGCCCTGCGCCACGCCCTCACCGACCGGGCCCGCAACGCTCGTATCCACGTCATCACCGGCGTGATCGAGGGCGAGACCCCCTCCACCAAGGCCGCCAAGAGCTTCCTCGGCAAGGTCAGCGAGCGCAAGAACGTGCTCCTGGTCATCGAGCGCTCCGACGAGGCCGCGCTGCTCTCCGCGCGCAACCTGCCCCAGGTACACATCCTGGACCCGGGCCAGCTGAACACGTACGACGTTCTCGTCTCGGACGACGTGGTCTTCACCCAGGCCGCTTTCGAGTCCTTCGTGTCCGGCCCCAAGGCCACTGACACCGAAGGGAGCGAGGTCTGATGGCGATCCGTCACCCCGCCATTGCCTCCAAGGCGGCCAAGGCCGCCAAGGCCGCGCGCGTCGCCAAGGCGAAGCGCCACGAGGCCGAGGGCAAGAACACCGTCGTCACGCCGGTCAGCAAGTCGTACACGGACCACCGTGACGTGCTGCTGAAGCCGGTCGTGTCGGAGAAGAGCTACGCGCTCATCGACGAGAACAAGTACACGTTCATCGTCGCTCCCGGCAGCAACAAGACCCAGATCAAGCAGGCCGTCCAGGCGGTCTTCTCGGTCAAGGTCACCGGGGTCAACACGATCAACCGCATCGGCAAGCGCAAGCGCACCAAGAGCGGTTTCGGTAAGCGCGCTGACACCAAGCGAGCGATCGTGACCCTCGCAGAGGGCGACCGTATCGACATCTTCGGCGGTCCGTCCGCGTAAGCGGGTCGGATCGTCCGATATCGGACGAGGACTGAGAAATGGGAATCCGCAAGTACAAGCCGACTACGCCGGGCCGTCGTGGCTCCAGCGTCGCCGACTTCGTCGAGGTCACGCGGTCCACGCCGGAGAAGTCGCTGGTCCGCCCGCTGCACAGCAAGGGCGGCCGTAACAACGCCGGTCGTGTGACCGTTCGCCACCAGGGTGGCGGACACAAGCGCGCCTACCGAGTGATCGACTTCCGTCGTCACGACAAGGACGGCGTGCCGGCGAAGGTCGCGCACATCGAGTACGACCCCAACCGCACCGCGCGCATCGCGCTGCTGCACTACGTGGACGGCGAGAAGCGCTACATCCTCGCCCCCCGCAACCTGCAGCAGGGTGACCGCGTCGAGAACGGTCCCGGGGCCGACATCAAGCCGGGCAACAACCTGGCGCTCCGCAACATCCCGGTCGGTACCACGATCCACGCGATCGAGATCCGTCCCGGTGGCGGCGCCAAGTTCGCCCGCTCCGCAGGCGCGTCGGTGCAGCTGCTGGCGAAGGAGGGCACGATGGCCCACCTTCGTATGCCCTCCGGTGAGATCCGTCTGGTCGACCAGCGCTGCCGCGCCACGGTCGGCGAGGTCGGCAACGCCGAGCAGAGCAACATCAACTGGGGCAAGGCCGGCCGCAAGCGCTGGCTGGGCGTCCGTCCGACCGTTCGCGGTGTGGCGATGAACCCGGTTGACCACCCGCACGGTGGTGGTGAAGGCAAGACCTCCGGTGGACGTCACCCGGTCTCGCCGTGGGGTCAGAAGGAGGGTCGTACTCGTTCGCCGAAGAAGGCTTCGAACAAGTACATCGTCCGCCGCCGCAAGACGAACAAGAAGCGCTAGGAGCGGGTTTAGATGCCGCGCAGTCTCAAGAAGGGGCCCTTCGTCGACGACCACCTGATCAAGAAGGTGGACGTACAGAACGAAGCCGGTTCCAAGAACGTCATCAAGACCTGGTCCCGTCGCTCGATGATCATCCCGGCCATGCTCGGCCACACGATCGCGGTGCACAACGGCAAGACCCACATTCCGGTGTTTGTCACCGAGTCGATGGTCGGCCACAAGCTCGGCGAGTTCTCGCCGACGCGCACCTTCCGGGGTCACGTCAAGGACGACCGGAAGTCGAAGCGCCGCTAACGCGGGGTGGAATGACCATGACAGACACTGGAAGGACAACCATGGAAGCCAGGGCCCAGGCGCGGTACATCCGCGTCACGCCCATGAAGGCCCGCCGCGTGGTGGACCTTATCCGTGGCATGGGTGCCACGGAGGCTCAGGCGGTCCTGCGTTTCGCCCCGCAGGCCGCGAGCGTGCCGGTTGGCAAGGTGCTTGACAGCGCCATCGCCAACGCCGCGCACAACTACGACCACACCGACGCCGGCAGCCTCGTCATCACTGAGGCGTACGTCGACGAGGGTCCGACCCTGAAGCGGTTCCGGCCGCGCGCCCAGGGCCGTGCCTACCGGATCCGCAAGCGGACCAGCCACATCACCGTGGTCGTCAGCAGCAAGGAAGGAACCCGGTAATGGGCCAGAAGGTTAACCCGCATGGGTTCCGGCTCGGCATCACCACGGACTTCAAGTCCCGGTGGTACGCCGACAAGCTGTACAAGGACTACGTCGGTGAAGACGTCGCCATCCGTCGGATGATGACGTCCGGCATGGAGCGCGCCGGCATCTCGAAGGTCGAGATCGAGCGCACCCGTGACCGCGTCCGCGTCGACATCCACACCGCGCGTCCGGGCATCGTCATCGGCCGCCGCGGCGCCGAGGCCGACCGTATCCGCGGCGACCTGGAGAAGCTGACCAAGAAGCAGGTCCAGCTCAACATCCTCGAGGTCAAGAGCCCGGAGACGGACGCTCAGCTGGTGGCCCAGGCCGTCGCCGAGCAGCTGTCCTCCCGCGTCTCCTTCCGTCGCGCCATGCGTAAGAGCATGCAGGGCACGATGAAGGCCGGCGCCAAGGGCATCAAGATCCAGTGCGGTGGCCGTCTCGGCGGCGCCGAGATGTCCCGCTCGGAGTTCTACCGCGAGGGCCGTGTGCCCCTGCACACGCTCCGCGCGAACGTCGACTACGGCTTCTTCGAGGCCAAGACGACCTTCGGCCGTATCGGTGTGAAGGTCTGGATCTACAAGGGCGACGTCAAGAACATCGCCGAGGTCCGCGCCGAGAACGCCGCTGCCCGTGCGGGTAACCGCCCGGCCCGCGGTGGTGCCGGTGGCGGTGCCGACCGTCCGGCCCGTGGTGGTGGCCGTGGTGGCGAGCGTGGCGGCCGTGGCCGCAAGCCGCAGCAGGCTCCCGCTGCCGAGGCCCCCAAGGCCGAGGCTCCGGCGGCTGCCGCTCCGGCTGCTGAAAGCACCGGAACGGAGGCCTGACCGACATGCTGATCCCCCGTAGGGTCAAGCACCGCAAGCAGCACCACCCCAAGCGCCGTGGCATGGCCAAGGGCGGTACGACGGTCGCGTTCGGCGAGTACGGCATCCAGGCCGTCACGCCGGCTTACGTGACCAACCGCCAGATCGAGGCCGCGCGTATCGCGATGACCCGCCACATCAAGCGTGGCGGCAAGGTCTGGATCAACATCTACCCGGACCGCCCGCTCACGAAGAAGCCTGCCGAGACCCGCATGGGTTCCGGTAAGGGTTCTCCCGAGTGGTGGATCGCGAACGTGCACCCGGGCCGGGTCATGTTCGAGCTGTCCTACCCCAACGAGAAGATCGCCCGTGAGGCCCTCACTCGCGCAGCCCACAAGCTGCCGATGAAGTGCCGGATCGTCAAGCGCGAGGCAGGTGAAGCGTGATGTCGGCCGGTACCAAGGCGTCCGAGCTGCGCGAACTGGGTGACGAGGAGCTTCTCAACAAGCTCCGCGAAGCCAAGGAAGAGCTGTTCAACCTCCGCTTCCAGGCGGCGACCGGTCAGCTCGAGAACCACGGTCGGCTCAAGGCCGTCCGGAAGGACATCGCGCGGATCTACACCCTGATGCGTGAGCGCGAGCTGGGCATCGAGACGGTGGAGAGCGCCTGATGAGCGAGAGCAACGTGACCGAGACTGAAAACACCAGCGGCTCCGCCGCGGGCACCACGCCCGAGGCGCGCGGATTCCGCAAGACCCGTGAGGGTCTCGTCGTCAGCGACAAGATGGACAAGACCGTCGTCGTCGCTGTCGAGGACCGCGTGAAGCACGCCCTGTACGGCAAGGTCATCCGCCGTACGAGCAAGCTCAAGGCCCACGACGAGCAGAACGCTGCCGGCATCGGCGACCGTGTCCTCCTCATGGAGACGCGTCCGCTGTCCGCCACGAAGCGCTGGCGCATCGTCGAGATCCTCGAGAAGGCGAAGTAGCCGAGTAATTCCTGCGGGCACCCCCGCAGGACAGTTCCGCCAGGCTCGGGGAGCTCCGTAAGTCACTTACGGAGCTCCCCGGGAACCGGCAGACAATCAGGAGATAGACGTGATCCAGCAGGAGTCGCGACTGCGTGTCGCCGACAACACTGGTGCGAAGGAAATCCTTTGCATCCGTGTCCTCGGTGGCTCCGGTCGCCGCTACGCGGGCATCGGCGACGTCATCGTCGCCACCGTCAAGGACGCGATCCCCGGTGGCAACGTGAAGAAGGGTGACGTCATCAAGGCGGTCATCGTTCGCACCGTCAAGGAGCGCCGCCGTCCGGACGGCTCGTACATCCGTTTCGACGAGAACGCCGCTGTTGTTCTGAAGAACGACGGCGACCCTCGTGGCACCCGTATCTTCGGCCCGGTCGGCCGGGAGCTGCGCGAGAAGAAGTTCATGAAGATCATCTCGCTCGCGCCGGAGGTGCTGTAAGCATGAAGATCAAGAAGGGCGACCTGGTTCAGGTCATCACCGGTAAGGACAAGGGCAAGCAGGGCAAGGTCATCGCGGCCTTCCCCCGCGAGGACCGCGTCCTGGTCGAGGGTGTCAACCGGGTCAAGAAGCACACCAAGGCCGGCCCGACCGCGAAGGGTTCGCAGGCCGGCGGCATCGTCACGACCGAGGCGCCCGTCCACGTCTCCAACGTCCAGCTGGTCGTTGAGAAGGACGGCAACAAGGTTGTCACGCGTGTCGGTTACCGCTTCGACGACGAGGGCAACAAGATCCGCGTTGCCAAGCGGACGGGTGAGGACATCTGATGACGACCACCACCACTCCGCGTCTCAAGACGAAGTACCGCGAGGACATCGCGGGCAAGCTGCGTGAGGAGTTCTCCTACGAGAACGTCATGCAGATCCCCGGCCTCGTCAAGATCGTGGTCAACATGGGTGTGGGCGACGCCGCCCGCGACTCCAAGCTGATCGAGGGCGCCATCCGCGACCTCACCACGATCACCGGTCAGAAGCCGGCCGTCACCAAGGCCCGCAAGTCCATCGCGCAGTTCAAGCTGCGTGAGGGCCAGCCGATCGGTGCCCACGTCACGCTTCGTGGCGACCGCATGTGGGAGTTCCTGGACCGCACCCTGTCGCTCGCGCTCCCGCGCATCCGCGACTTCCGTGGTCTGTCTCCCAAGCAGTTCGACGGTCGTGGCAACTACACCTTCGGTCTCACCGAGCAGGTCATGTTCCACGAGATCGACCAGGACAAGATCGACCGCACCCGGGGTATGGACATCACCGTGGTGACCACGGCGACCAACGACGCCGAAGGCCGCGCCCTTCTCCGTCACCTCGGCTTCCCCTTCAAGGAGGCGTAAGCGAGATGGCGAAGAAGGCTCTGATTGCCAAGGCTGCTCGTAAGCCCAAGTTCGGAGTACGTGGCTACACGCGCTGCCAGCGCTGCGGCCGTCCGCACTCCGTGTACCGCAAGTTCGGCCTGTGCCGCGTCTGCCTTCGTGAGATGGCTCACCGTGGCGAGCTGCCGGGCGTGACCAAGAGCTCCTGGTAGTCCCGTACTTCGGGATTCCAGAGGCTCTCGGTAAGCAAAGGGTTCGGTAAGGTGCCCTGCTCTCCATGGCTTAGGCTAGGAGGGTTGGGCGCCTGCCGCCCCAATCGACTTACTACGCCGTAGGTCCCCCGCACCGCACCCGTCCCGCCACTGAGTGAGTGGGGAGAGGGATGGCGCATCCAGGAAACCCCGGCGAGAGAGGCCGAAGGCCAATTCATGACCATGACTGATCCGATCGCGGACATGCTGACTCGTCTGCGTAACGCGAACTCGGCGTACCACGACGATGTCGCGATGCCGCACAGCAAGATCAAGTCGCACATCGCGGAGATCCTCCAGCAGGAGGGCTTCATCACCGGCTGGAAGGTCGAGGACGCCGAGGTCGGCAAGAAGCTCGTCCTCGAGCTGAAGTTCGGCCCGAACCGTGAGCGCTCCATCGCGGGCATCAAGCGGATCTCCAAGCCCGGTCTCCGGGTGTACGCGAAGTCCACCAACCTGCCGAAGGTGCTCGGCGGCCTGGGCGTGGCGATCATCTCCACGTCGCACGGTCTCCTCACCGACAAGCAGGCCGGCAAGAAGGGCGTAGGCGGAGAAGTCCTCGCCTACGTCTGGTAGAAGGGAACGGAGGAAACAGCTATGTCGCGTATTGGCAAGCTCCCCATCACGGTTCCCGCCGGCGTGGACGTCACCATCGATGGCCGCACGGTCCAGGTGAAGGGCCCCAAGGGTTCCCTCTCCCACACCGTCGCTGCGCCGATCGACATCGCCAAGGGTGAGGACGGCGTTCTCAACGTCACCCGCCCCAACGACGAGCGTCAGAACAAGGCCCTGCACGGCCTGTCCCGCACGCTGGTGGCGAACATGATCACCGGCGTGACCCAGGGTTACGTGAAGAAGCTCGAAATCAGCGGTGTCGGTTACCGCGTCGCGGCCAAGGGCTCGAACCTCGAGTTCGCGCTCGGCTACAGCCACTCGATCACGGTCGAGGCGCCCGAGGGCATCTCGTTCAAGGTCGAGAACCCGACGCACTTCTCGGTCGAGGGCATCGACAAGCAGAAGGTCGGCGAGGTTGCGGCCAACATCCGCAAGCTGCGCAAGCCTGACCCGTACAAGGCCAAGGGTGTCAAGTACGAGGGCGAAGTCATCCGCCGCAAGGTCGGAAAGGCGGGTAAGTAAGCCATGGCATACGGTACGAAGATCGCTAAGGGCGACGCTTACAAGCGTGCTGCCATCAAGCGGCGTCACATCCGGATCCGTAAGAAGGTCAACGGAACGGGTGAGCGTCCCCGCCTGGTTGTGACCCGCTCGAACCGCCACATCGTGGCCCAGGTCATCGACGACATCAAGGGTCACACCCTGGCGTCGGCGTCGACCCTGGACGCCTCGATCCGCGGTACCGAGGGCGATGACAAGTCGGCGCAGGCCGGCAAGGTCGGCGCACTGGTCGCCGAGCGTGCCAAGGCCGCAGGCGTCGAGGCCGTTGTGTTCGACCGTGGTGGCAGCCGGTACGCCGGTCGTATCGCCGCCCTGGCCGACGCCGCCCGCGAAGCCGGGCTCAAGTTCTGAGCCGCCCGTCGCGCTCGCGGCTTAACCGCCGCGGCGCAGCGTAGCTAGCGGAAAAAGAGAGAGGTAATCCAATGGCTGGACCCCAGCGCCGCGGAAGCGGTGCCGGTGGCGGCGAGCGGCGGGACCGGAAGGGCCGTGACGGCGGCGCTGCTGCCGCCGAGAAGACCGCGTACGTTGAGCGCGTCGTCGCGATCAACCGCGTCGCCAAGGTTGTGAAGGGTGGTCGTCGCTTCAGCTTCACTGCGCTCGTCGTAGTGGGCGATGGCGATGGCACCGTCGGTGTCGGTTACGGCAAGGCCAAGGAGGTGCCGGCCGCGATCGCCAAGGGTGTTGAAGAGGCCAAGAAGCACTTCTTCAAGGTCCCCCGTATCCAGGGCACCATCCCGCACCCGATCACGGGCGAGAAGGCCGCGGGCGTCGTCCTGCTCAAGCCTGCTTCCCCCGGTACCGGCGTTATCGCCGGTGGCCCGGTGCGTGCTGTCCTGGAGTGCGCCGGCGTTCACGACATCCTGTCGAAGTCGCTCGGCTCGTCCAACGCGATCAACATCGTGCACGCGACCGTGGCGGCCCTCAAGGGCCTGCAGCGTCCCGAGGAGATCGCGGCCCGCCGCGGTCTGCCCCTCGAGGACGTCGCCCCCGCGGCTCTGCTTCGTGCGCGTGCGGGAGCGGGTGCGTAATGGCTCGCCTCAAGGTCACGCAGACGAAGTCGTACATCGGCAGCAAGCAGAACCACCGTGACACCCTGCGCTCCCTTGGTCTCAAGGGCATCAACACGCAGGTCGTCAAGGAGGACCGCCCCGAGTTCCGCGGAATGGTGCACACCGTCCGCCACCTCGTGACGGTTGAGGAGGTCGACTGATCATGGCGGAGAACAGCCCGCTCAAGATCCACAACCTCCGTCCCGCCCCGGGCGCCAAGACCGCCAAGACCCGTGTGGGTCGTGGTGAGGCGTCGAAGGGTAAGACGGCTGGTCGTGGAACCAAGGGCACGAAGGCCCGTTACCAGGTTCCGGCGCGTTTCGAGGGTGGCCAGATGCCCCTCCACATGCGTCTCCCGAAGCTCAAGGGCTTCCGGAACCCGTTCAAGACCGAGTACCAGGTCGTGAACCTCGACAAGCTGGCGTCGCTGTACCCGGAGGGTGGCGAAGTCACCGTCGAGGGGCTCGTCGCCAACGGTGCGGTTCGCAAGAACAGCCTCGTCAAGGTCCTCGGCCAGGGCGAGATCTCCGTGGCGCTGCAGGTGACGGTCGATGCCGTCTCCGGTTCCGCCAAGGAGAAGATCACCGCCGCCGGCGGTACCGTCACCGAGCTGCTCTGAACACCACAGGCGCCTCGATGACTTGAGCGATCCCGACCGGGGATACCCCACAAAAGGGGTATCCCCGGTTGGTCGTTCCTAGGGAGGCATGGTCGCCGGTAAGGTGGCCAGCAATGTCAATTTGAGTCCGGTGTGCTCATGAGGAACTCCGGACGCCTCTTGGCTGTTAGTTATCTGTCAACGTATCCGTCGCACCTCAAGACCGTCACCTCTGACGCAGTAGCGCGGGGGTCGCAGGAGGCACCGTGCTCACCGCGTTCGCCCGGGCGTTCAAGACGCCCGACCTGCGCAAGAAGCTGCTCTTCACGCTCGGCATCATCGTGGTCTATCGGGTGGGCACACACATCCCGATCCCCGGTGTCGACTATTCGAACGTCCAGACGTGTATCGATGTAGCGAAGGGCAACCAGGGCCTGTTCGGTCTGGTGAACATGTTCAGTGGCGGCGCTCTGCTGCAGATCACGATCTTCGCGCTCGGCATCATGCCGTACATCACGGCGAGCATCATTCTCCAGCTGCTGACCGTGGTGATCCCGCGTCTGGAGGCCCTCAAGAAGGAGGGCCAGGCCGGCACATCGAAGATCACGCAGTACACCCGTTACCTGACGGTGGCCCTCGCCATCCTGCAGGGCACCGGCCTCGTCGCCACCGCCCGCAGCGGCGCGCTCTTCAGCGGCTGCCCGGTCGCGAGCGAGATCGTCCCGGACCAGTCGATCTTCGTCACCATCACCATGGTCGTCACCATGACCGCCGGTACGGCCGTCGTCATGTGGCTCGGTGAGCTGATCACCGACCGCGGCATCGGCAACGGCATGTCGATCCTGATGTTCATCTCGATCGCCGCCACCTTCCCGTCCGCGCTGTGGGCCATCAAGACCCAGGGCGATCTGGCGGACGGCTGGATCGAGTTCGGTACGGTCATCGCCGTCGGCCTCGTCATGGTCGCGCTGGTGGTCTTCGTCGAGCAGGCTCAGCGCCGTATTCCGGTTCAGTACGCGAAGCGCATGATCGGCCGCCGTTCCTACGGCGGCACTTCGACGTACATTCCGCTCAAGGTCAACCAGGCCGGCATCATCCCTGTGATCTTTGCCTCCTCGCTGCTCTACATCCCCGCGCTGATCGCGCAGTTCTCCGGTGGCACCTCCGGCTGGAAGACGTGGATCGAGCAGAACCTGACCAAGGGTGACCACCCGATTTACATCACCACGTACTTCTTGCTGATCGTTTTCTTCGCGTTCTTCTACGTCGCCATCTCCTTCAACCCCGAAGAAGTAGCCGACAACATGAAGAAGTATGGTGGCTTCATCCCGGGCATCCGGGCTGGCCGGCCAACCGCTGAGTACCTGAGCTACGTACTCAACCGGATCACCTGGCCGGGTTCGCTGTATCTGGGTCTGATCGCTCTCGTCCCGACGATGGCGTTGGTTGGTTTCGGGGCAAACCAGAACTTCCCGTTCGGCGGGACCAGCATCCTCATCATCGTGGGTGTCGGTCTTGAGACCGTGAAGCAGATTGAGAGCCAGCTCCAGCAGCGCAATTACGAAGGGTTCCTCCGCTGATGCGAATCGTCCTCGTCGGGCCGCCTGGTGCAGGGAAGGGAACGCAGGCCGCGTTCCTGGCCAAGAACCTGTCGATCCCGCACATCTCCACGGGCGACCTCTTCCGGGCCAACATCAGCAAGCAGACGGACCTCGGGAAACTCGCCAAGTCCTACATGGACGCGGGCAACCTGGTACCCGACGAGGTCACGATCGCCATGGCGAAGGACCGCATGGAGCAGTCCGACGCGGTGAACGGCTTTCTGCTGGACGGCTTCCCGAGGAACGTTTCGCAGGCCGAGGCGCTGGACGAGATGCTCAAGGCCGAGTCCATGAAGCTGGACGCGGTGCTCGACCTGGAGGTCCCCGAGGACGAGGTGGTCAAGCGCATCGCCGGCCGCCGCATCTGCCGTAACGACTCGGCGCATGTCTTCCATCTGACGTACCAGCCGCCGAAGGCCGAGGGTGTCTGTGACGCCTGCGGCGGCGAGCTGTACCAGCGGGACGACGACTCCGAGGAGACGGTCCGCAAGCGGCTGGAGGTCTACCACACCCAGACCGAGCCGATCATCGACTACTACAAGGCCCAGGGCCTTGTGGTGACGATCTCGGCGCTGGGCAAGGTGGAGGACGTCACCGGTAGGGCGATGGCCGCGCTGAAGGGCGATGGCGAGGGCGAGTAGTCCTTTCTGGTTGTACTTCTCCGCTTGTACTTCTGGTTGTACGTGGGTCAGCCGCGGTTCCCTGTCGGGGACCGCGGCTGCTGCGTGGGGGCGCGGCCCCGTATCTTTGTATCTTCCAGTGTGTTCGTTCGCTTCGATCGCTTCGTTCGCCCCCGGTCCAGGAAAGGCCGTAGTTCCCATGGTGCAGATCAAGACCCCCGAGCAGATCGCCAAGATGCGCGAGGCGGGGCTTGTCGTCGCCGCCATCCACACGGCCACTCGTGAGGCGGCGGTGCCCGGCGCCAGTACGAAGGATCTGGACCAGGTCGCGCGGAAGGTGCTCGCGGAGCACGACGCGAAGCCGAACTTCCTTGGGTACGGCGGGTTTCCGGCGACCATCTGCACGTCCGTCAACGAGGTCGTCGTGCACGGCATCCCGTCCGACGAGGTCGTGCTGAAGGACGGGGACATCATCTCCATCGACTGCGGTGCGATCGTCGACGGGTGGCACGGGGACGCGGCGTACACGGCGTTCGTGGGGTCGGGGCACGCGCCGGAGCTGCTGGAGCTGTCTCGGGTGACCGAGGAGTCGATGTGGGCGGGGATCGCCGCGATGAAGCAGGGGAACCGGCTGGTCGATGTCTCGCGGGCGATCGAGACGTACATCCGGCGTCAGCCCAAGGCGGGGGGCGGGCGGTACGGGATCATCGAGGACTACGGCGGGCATGGGATCGGTACCGAGATGCACATGGACCCGCATCTGCTGAACTACGTCGAGCGCAAGCGGGGGAAGGGGCCGAAGCTGGTTCCCGGGTTCTGTCTCGCGATCGAGCCGATGGTGTCGCTGGGGACGCCGAGGACGGAGGTCCTGGCGGACGACTGGACGGTCATCACTACGGACGGGACCTGGTCGTCGCACTGGGAGCATTCGGTGGCGTTGACTGAGGCTGGGCCGTTGGTGCTTACGTCTCCCGACGGGGGGCGGGCGAAGTTGGCGGAGCTGGGTGTTACGGCTGCGCCGGACCCGCTGGCGTAGGGCTTTCCTCGCCCCCGCCGCCCCGACCCGTCCCATCCCCAGGGGCTCCGCCCCTTCGACCCCACCAGGGGGCACAGCCCCCTGGACCCCCGGCGGGGCGCTGCCCCCGCACCCCGGCGGGGACTGCGTCCCCTGCGCCCCGCTCGGGGCTGCGCCCCCCGACCCCAGGCGGGGCGCTGCCCCTGCGCCCTGCCGGGGACTGCGTCCCCTGCACCCCACTTGGGGCTGCGCCCCTCGATCCTGCCGGGGTTGCGCCCCTGAACCTCTGGAGCGTCCCCGGCGTCCTGCCCTGGGGCTGCGCCCCGGGCCCCTGGCGGGGGCTGCGTCGCCTGTGGCTTGCTCCGGGGCCCGGTGGGGGACTGCGTCCCCTGTGGCTTGTCCCGGGGCCCCCGGCGGGGGACTGCGTCCAGCTCCGGGGCTGCGCCCCTGGCCCCATCGGCCTGGACGGCCTCGTCTTCAAACGCCGGACGGGCTGGGACGTCGGGGCACTCTCGTCCCCAGGCGTCGGACGGGCTGGGGTGTCGGGCGGGCTCGTTCTCAGGTGTCGGACGGGCTGGGGTGTCGGCCCGGGCCTCAGGTGTGGGCTGTGTCCCTGGGGTGGCTGGCCCGGGTCCTGTTTTTGGAGGGTGGCCGGGGCTCGTTCGTGTGGCCGATCTGGTTAAGGATCATGGGTGTGGGGCATTCTTCCTCGATTCGTCTTTCCGGGTGCGCTGACGTAGACTGACTCGTCGGCTCTCGTGCACCCGCATGTCCGCATGCGCCCCGTAAGGGGACGCAAGTGAGTCGATCAAGGTAGTCGATTCGAAGGGCGAAGCGTGGCCAAGAAGCAAGGTGCCATCGAGATCGAGGGCACTGTCGTCGAGTCTCTTCCGAACGCCATGTTCAAGGTTGAGCTCCAGAACGGCCACCAGGTCCTGGCACACATCAGCGGCAAGATGCGTATGCACTACATCCGCATTCTCCCTGACGACCGGGTCGTGGTGGAGCTGTCTCCGTACGACCTGACGCGTGGCCGCATCGTCTACCGATACAAGTAGATCTTGCCCACGTCCCGTGCGAGCGGGACCGCCGGCAACTGACCCGGAGAACCTCACCCCATGAAGGTCAAGCCGAGCGTCAAGAAGATCTGCGACAAGTGCAGGGTGATCCGCCGTCACGGTCGGGTCATGGTCATCTGCGAGAACCCGCGGCACAAGCAGCGCCAGGGCTGACGCAGGACCTTCCCTCTGCACCCGCAGAGATTCGCGCGACGCGAGCAGCAGTAGTAGCAGTTAGCAGTACTTGTTCATACGCAGAGTCCAGGTCGGAGTTCTATCGACCTGATACCCCCGGTCGGAGGCCGGGGACCCGGTTCGTACCTCGTACGGCGGGCTGGGAAACGGCTTTGTGGAAGACCTCCGAACGACAACTGGAGCCATTGAATGGCACGCGTTTCCGGTGTTGACATCCCGCGCGAAAAGCGTGTGGAGGTCGCCCTCACCTATGTGTTCGGCATCGGCCGGACGCTTTCCCAGCTGACGCTGGCGGAGACGGGCATCGACCCGAACACCCGTGTTCGGGACCTCTCCGAGGAGCAGCTCGTCGCGATCCGCGAGTACGTGGACGCCAACATCAAGACCGAGGGTGACCTCCGTCGCGAGATCCAGGGCGACATTCGCCGCAAGATCGAGATCGGCTGCTACCAGGGTATTCGCCACCGCCGTGGCCTGCCCGTCCACGGTCAGCGCACCAGCACGAACGCCCGTACCCGCAAGGGCCCGCGTCGCGCGATCGCCGGCAAGAAGAAGCCGGGCAAGAAGTAGTCCTCAGCGGACAACGCTTCATCAGCGGTCTTCGCTGTAGGACCGACCACCTCCCCGTAGGAGTAATAGATGCCCCCCAAGGGTCGTCAGGGCGCTGCCAAGAAGGTGCGCCGCAAGGAAAAGAAGAACGTCGCTCACGGGCACGCTCACATCAAGAGCACGTTCAACAACACCATCGTCTCGATCACGGACCCCTCGGGCAACGTGATCTCCTGGGCCTCCGCCGGCCACGTCGGCTTCAAGGGCTCGCGCAAGTCCACCCCCTTCGCCGCGCAGATGGCCGCCGAGTCGGCCGCCCGCCGCGCGCAGGAGCACGGCATGCGCAAGGTTGATGTGTTTGTGAAGGGTCCGGGTTCGGGTCGTGAGACCGCGATCCGTTCGCTCCAGGCCACCGGTCTTGAGGTCGGCTCCATCCAGGACGTCACCCCCACCCCGCACAACGGCTGCCGTCCGCCCAAGCGCCGTCGCGTCTGACGCACCGGTTCACGGCGGCACGGCTTTCGGTCGGCTGGGGGCGTGGGGGTTATCCCCCACAATGTCGCAGCACGGCTGCCGTCCGCCCAAGCGCCGTCGCGTCTGATCTTCGGATCTGACATACGGCTGCTGCTTGGCAGTTTGAGGTTTCGGGCGGTATGGCTCCTTGGAGCCGTATCGCCCGTACCCTTGTAGTACTAGTCGGGCATCAAATAGCGGGTGCCCATGACTGAAGGATCACCACCATGCTGATCGCTCAGCGTCCCTCGTTGACCGAAGAGGTCGTCGACGAGTTCCGCTCCCGGTTCGTCATCGAGCCGCTGGAGCCGGGGTTCGGCTACACCCTCGGCAACTCCCTCCGCCGGACTCTGCTGTCCTCGATCCCGGGTGCGGCTGTCACCAGCATCCGTATCGACGGCGTGCTGCACGAGTTCACCACCGTGCCTGGTGTCAAGGAGGACGTCACCGACCTCATCCTCAACATCAAGCAGCTCGTTGTCAGCAGTGAGCACGATGAGCCTGTCGTCATGTACCTGCGCAAGCAGGGGCCGGGTCTCGTCACCGCCGCCGACATCGCGCCGCCGGCCGGTGTCGAGGTGCACAACCCCGACCTCGTCCTCGCCACGCTCAACGGCAAGGGCAAGCTGGAGATGGAGCTGACCGTGGAGCGCGGTCGCGGCTACGTCTCCGCCGTGCAGAACAAGCAGGTGGGGCAGGAGATCGGGCGTATTCCAGTCGACTCCATCTACTCGCCGGTTCTCAAGGTCACGTACAAGGTCGAGGCCACGCGTGTCGAGCAGCGCACCGACTTCGACAAGCTGATCGTCGACGTCGAGACCAAGCAGGCCATGCGTCCGCGTGACGCGATGGCGTCGGCCGGTAAGACGCTCGTCGAGCTGTTCGGGCTTGCTCGTGAGCTGAACATCGACGCCGAGGGCATCGACATGGGTCCGTCCCCGACGGACGCCGCGCTCGCCGCCGATCTTGCGCTGCCGATCGAGGAGCTTGAGCTCACCGTTCGGTCGTACAACTGCCTCAAGCGTGAGGGCATCCACTCCGTGGGTGAGCTCGTGGCTCGGTCCGAGGCCGACCTGCTCGACATCCGTAACTTCGGTGCGAAGTCCATTGACGAGGTCAAGGCCAAGCTTGCGGGTATGGGTCTTGCGCTCAAGGACTCGCCTCCCGGGTTTGACCCGACCGCCGCGGCGGACGCCTTTGGCGCCGATGATGACGCCGATGCCGGGTTCGTGGAGACCGAGCAGTACTGATCCGTTTTTGGCTGCGGGGCCGTTGTGGCTGGTCGCGCAGTTCCCCGCGCCCCTTTGGGGGCGCGGATCCTCCGGGGTGCTTGACAAGGTGCCCCGGATCTTCGACAGGCGATCGCCTGCTCGGACACTGACCTCGGTACCTGATACGGCCGGGGCAGACACCAAGGAGAAATGCCATGCCGAAGCCCACCAAGGGTGCCCGTCTGGGCGGCAGTGCCGCGCACGAGAAGCTGCTTCTTGCGAACCTCGCGAAGTCGCTCTTCGAGCACGGTCGCATCACGACCACCGAGGCGAAGGCGCGCAAGCTGCGTCCGTACGCCGAGCGTCTGATCACCAAGGGCAAGAAGGGCGACCTTCACAACCGCCGTCAGGTGCTTCAGGTGATCACGGACAAGAGCATCGTGCACACGCTCTTCACCGAGATCGGCCCGCGCTACGAGAACCGCCCGGGTGGTTACACCCGTATCACCAAGATCGGTCCCCGCCGTGGCGACAACGCGCCCATGGCTGTCATCGAGCTGGTGGAGGCCCTGACCGTGGCTCAGCAGGCCACCGGTGAGGCCGAGGCGGCGACCAAGCGTGCCGTCAAGGAAGACACCCTCAAGAAGGACGCCCCGGTCGAGACCGAGGCTGCCGAAGAGGTCGTCGAGGACGCCAAGCCGGCCGACGAGGCCGCCTCCGAGGAGTCCAAGGACGCGTAAGCGTCTGCGGGGTTCTGTTCGGTTTGCGGCTGCGGCGCCGTCGTGGCCTGTCGCGCGCACGCGGCGGTAGCCGCAAATCGATGCAGCCCCGCGCCCCTGAAGGGGCGCGTTAGAGCGGGCCCGTTCCTTATCGGAGCGGGCCCGCTTTTCCGTACTGAGAGGATCTCTGTGTGAGTGACGACGTACAGCCCGGGTTCGTGCGGGTGCGGCTTGACCTTTCCTATGACGGGACCGGGTTTTCCGGGTGGGCCAAGCAGGCCGGGGGGCGGCGGACCGTGCAGGGGGAGATCGAGGATGCCCTGCGGACCGTTACCCGGTCGGGGGAGGCGACGTACGAGCTGACCGTTGCCGGGCGTACCGACGCCGGAGTGCATGCCCGGGGGCAGGTCGCCCATGTCGATCTGCCTGTCGAGGTGTGGGGCGAGCATCGGGAGAAGTTGCTCAAGCGGCTTGCCGGGCGGCTGGACAAGGACGTGCGGGTTTGGCGGGTTGCTGAGGCGCCTGCGGGGTTCAATGCTCGGTTCGCTGCCTTGTGGCGGCGGTATGTGTACCGGGTCGGTGACCGGGTGGGTGGGGTCGATCCTCTGCTGCGTAGTCATGTGCTCTGGCACGACTGGGAGTTGGATGTCGCTGCCATGGACGCCGCCGCCAAGTCCCTTGTCGGGGAGCATGACTTCGCCGCCTACGCGAAGAAGCGTGAGGGGGCTTCCACCGTTCGCGAGATTTTTGACTTCGGGGTCCGGCGGAGGCTCGACGGGGTCGTTGAGATCGAGGTCCGGGCTGACGCCTTCTGTCACAACCAGGTGCGGTCCATGGTGGGTGCTCTGTTGTTCGTCGGTGATGGGCATCGGGGGGTGGAGTGGCCGCGGAAGGTTCTCGACGCTCGGGTGCGGGACAGTGCCGTTCACGTTGTACGGCCGTACGGGCTTACGTTGGAGGAAGTCGCCTATCCGGCGGACGAGTTGCTGGCCGAGCGGCAGCTTCAGGCCCGCCGGGTGCGGGGTGAGGTGTACGGGGTCAGGCGGCCAGGACCTTCTTCAGGGTCGGCTCCGGCCGGTGATCGCCGGGCAGACGTCCCGGGCACAGAACACGGCCCAAAAAATGGCTGAATAGAAGCGTGATCCTCGCATGGATGGCCGGTTGCTACGCCGGTTCCACGATGAGCCACGCGACGGTCGAGGTGTCGCCCGCGACCCCCTTGACGGAGAACGACGTGCCGGCCGTACGGGCCGATACGTAGGCGATTCCGGCCGGGGTGCCGCCTGGGGCCTGCACCGTGAGGAAGATACGGCTCGTCGCCGTGACCGCGGTGGTCGCGACGGTGACCGCCGTGGCGCCGTTCAGGGTGAGGGTGCCCATCTTGGCGTTGGCGCCCTCCTTGACCCGCAGGCCCCTTCCGGCCAGGCCCGCCACGATGTCCGAGTCGGAGCTGCCGACCTGGGCGGCGGCGAGGCGGCCCCAGCTGGTGTCCCGGCCCGTGGAGCCGCCGGGTCCGAAGGTCTGCGTACCGGCGAGGTCGACGGCGAAGCGGTTGACCGAGTCGCCGGTGACCTGGGACTGGAAGGCGCGCGAGGCCGTGTCGGCGCCGGTGACCGCGTAGCCCTGTCCGGCGGCGCGGGTCTGGACGAGGTTCACGCCGGGGCTGGCGGTGGCGTTGACGACCACGCCGGGGCTGGTGCCCGCCTGGCCGAGGGTGATGCGGCCGGTGGCGCGGCTGACGGTGACCGGGGTGTCGAGGGCGGTGCCGTCGTCGGCGTACCGCACGAGCGCGAAGTCGGAGCCGTCGCCGGAGCCCGACTCGGCCGTGTCGGTGGCGCGCAGGGCCCAGCGGCGGTTCTTGCCACGGGACCAGAACTGCACGTCACGGGTGGTGCCGGCGGCCCCGGAGACCATGTGCGCGTCGGACTTGTCCCAGACGATGCCGGCGTCGGTCCGGGTGCCCGCGGTGACCCCGCTGTGCCGTACGACGACCGCGCCGGCGTCGTTGAAGGGGGCCGTGGTGCCGACGTACTCGCCGCCGACGACCGAGACACAGCTCGCGGAGTTCAGGGCCGAGGTGGTGATGCCGTACGCGGGGGAGTAGCCGCCCGTGTTGTCGTCGTTGCGGCCGATCGAGGTGGAGCAGCCGGTCAGGACGACGCCCTCGGCGGCCTCGCCGGTGATGCTGAAGCCGGCCGCGTCCGTGGCGCTCTTGCCGTCCCGTTTCGCGAGGCAGCCCAGGAGCTGGAGGAAGCGGCCCCCGGCGGAGGTGGCGAGGTGGAAGCCGTCCTTGCCGTTGCGGTCGGTGTTGCAACCAACCATCACCATCGAGTAGTTGATGCCGGTGACGTGGTAGCCGTACTCGGTGTTCCACTCGGCGCGGCAGTCGACCATGGTCACGGCGTTCGGGTTGAGGATGTCGAAGCCGTGCCCGACGTTGCCCTGGGAGTAGCACTGGAACAGGTCGGCGTCGACCAGGCCGCCGCCGGTGCCCGCGGAGTCGCCCCAGGTGAAGCCGTGGCCGCCGGCGCCCGTGCAGTGCACCTGGTTGAACTGGAACGCGGCCCCGTTCTGGGCGTTGACACCGTCGCCGGAGAACCGCCAGATCGTCACCTTGTCCATGCCGACGTCCTTGACGCCGGGGTTGATCCGGACGGCCGTGATGGGGCCGTTCTCCGTGTTCACGATGCGGTTCCGCAGCCCGTCGCACCCCTTGAGCGCCAGGCCGTACAGGCGAGGCCCGCCGCCGTGTGCGGAGTCGTAGTACGTGTCCTGCACCGGGGCCGGGTCGACGGTGATCAGGGCGTCGCCCACGAAGTAGCCGACGGCCGGCCGGATGTAGGAGCCGGTCATGTTGGTGCGGTCCGGGAAGTGCGGGTTCCAGTCGCCGCGGAGCGTCACGCCCAGCGTGAGTCTGAGGGGCGCGGCGATGCGGTACTTGCCCGGCGGGAGGTAGACCGTGCCGCCCTGACCGGCCGCGTCGATCGCCTTCTGGATGGCCGGCTGGTCGTCGGCCGCGTCGTCGCCGAGTGCCCCGTACGCCGCGTCCCGCACGTTCAGCCAGCCCGCCGGGGTCTCCGCGGCGGCGGCCTCGCCCGCGCCGGCCACCGTGGTGGCGAGGGCGGCGGTGCCGATGCCGGCGGTCGCGGCGAGCATGCGGCGTCTGGACGTGACGGAGTCGTGCGTGGTCATGAAGGGTCCCCCCTGGGCCTGATCGGTACGCGAATCGGTTCGCGAATGATCAACCATCGGCGATTTACGGCCGACGTTCAATGGCCGAAGTGCGATGGCCGGCGATCAGTGATCGCCGGCCATCGAACGTGCAGAGAGAGGGGACGTGCTACTGGCTCGCCGCCGAGGCCTGGGCCTCGCCGCGCCGCCGGATCTGGCGGAAGGCGAACTCGGCGAGGTCGTCGCCCGTGGTGAAGACGGCCGTGCTCTTCGTCGTCACGTCCTTGCCGTTGGTGAAACCGGCGATCGTGAAGTAGGCGTAGCGGCCGTAGGAGTTGGTCGTCGAGCGGCAGATCGCCGCGCGGCAGAAGGTCGGGACACCGCCGCCGGACAGGGACTCGACGATGCTCTTCTTGTCCGCCGTGGTCTTGACGTTCGTGGCCTGGGCCTCGCTGTTGAAGACGGCCACACCGACCGTCACCGCGACGCCGTCCTTGCTGTAGGTGACGCGCAGGAAGCGCGTGCACCTGTTGTCCGTGAGGATCTTCGGGAGGGTGCCCTTCGCGGCCGACGCGCAGTTCTTCGTGTCGCCGGTCGGGCCCTTCTTGTAGAGGCGCTCGCCCATCGTCAGCTGCGTACCGGGGAAGAGGATGTCCGGGGCCAGGGGCGCCGTGTCCTTCTTCACACTGGTTATGAAGTCCTTCGGGTCCAGCGGCGGCGGCGCGCTGGTCGGCGCGAACGACGGCACCGACGAGGCGGTGGCGCTCGGGATGTCCGCGCTGGCGGGCAGGTCGGAGGTCGGTTTGTTGGAGGCCGTGGCGTTGCCGTCCGCGTTGACCACGGCCATGGCGACGGCCGCGCCCACCCCGACGGTGGCCACCGCGGCCCCCACGATCAGCAGGAGTCTGCGGCGCCGGTTACGGGTCTCGGACGCCTCGGCGAGCGCCGCCCAGTCGGGGGCCTGACCGGCGCCCTGACCGCCCCACGGCTGCTGCGGAGCCCGGCCGCCCTGGTCGTCCCACGGCTGCTGCGGGGTATTCGGTTTCCAGGGATCCCACTGAGGTCCCCCCTGCCCAAAGCTCATGCGCGCATCCTAGACGCCGTACAACCCTTGTGCCGAGGCGTCTCATACGTATCGGTCCGCACCTCGTTTTGACCCGTCCGGGGCAGCGCGGGTAGCCTGGGCGTTCGTTATGCGTATCGGCTTGGTCGTCCTTGGACGAGAGCCCCTACGTAGGTTCCCTGGAGCAGTTTCCAGTGGGCGGCATACGGGCAGCGTTCCCGGCACTGTCGTCCCCAGCTGCACGATCGCTTCAGTGATGCCATGTGTCAGGACCCATCCACTGAAGAAGCGAAGGCTACGAAGTGCGTACGTTCAGCCCTAAGCCCGGCGACATCACTCGCCAGTGGTACGTCATCGACGCCCAGGATGTCGTCCTGGGTCGTCTTGCCACCACTGCCGCGAACATCCTGCGGGGCAAGCACAAGCCGATTTACGCCCCCCACGTCGACGCTGGTGACTTCGTCATCATCATCAACGCGGACAAGGTGCACCTCTCCGGCAACAAGAAGACCCAGAAGCTGGCCTACCGCCACTCCGGTTACCCGGGCGGTCTGCGCTCTGTCCGTTACGACGAGCTGCTGGCGAAGAACCCCGAGAAGGCCGTCGAGAAGGCCATCAAGGGCATGATCCCCAAGAACACCCTGGGCCGTCAGTGCCTGTCGAAGCTGAAGGTCTACTCGGGCGACCAGCACCCCCACGCTGCCCAGCAGCCGGTGCCGTTCGAGATCACCCAGGTCGCGCAGTAGTTCCGGCCACCCCCTAAGACGTAGAGAATTCTGAGGAGAATCGTGGCCGAGACCACTGTCGAGCAGCCGCTCGACGAGAACGCCGATGTCGAGTTCGAGAACGCCGACGTCGAGAGCTACACCACCGAGTCCGAGGCGCCGGTAGCCGAGGGCGAGTACGCGGAGGCCCTCGACGGCCGCTTCGGTGACCCGCAGCCGGCCGCCGGCCTGGGCCGTCGCAAGAACGCCATCGCCCGCGTCCGGATCGTTCCGGGCACCGGCAAGTGGAAGATCAACGGTCGCACCCTTGAGGACTACTTCCCCAACAAGGTGCACCAGCAGGAAGTCAACGAGCCCTTCAAGGTGCTCGAGCTCGACAACCGCTACGACGTTGTCGCCCGCATCACGGGTGGCGGCGTCTCCGGTCAGGCCGGCGCCCTGCGCCTCGGCGTGGCCCGCGCGCTGAACGAGGCCGACGTGGACAACAACCGCGGCGCCCTCAAGAAGGCGGGCTTCCTCCGTCGCGACGACCGTGCGGTCGAGCGCAAGAAGGCCGGTCTCAAGAAGGCCCGCAAGGCCCCGCAGTACAGCAAGCGTTAATCGCCCCGCTGTTCTTGTACGTTTCGCCCCGGCGGCACTCTCCGTGCCGTCGGGGCGGTTCGTTTACCGGGGGCTTTACTTATCACAGGCTTACGGCACAGGCGGGCGGAACGGTCCCGACAGCTTGGAAACAGGCACAGGGGATATACGTAGGCAGGTCCGGCATGGACACTCGGCATAGCCGCACGACATACAGGCCCCTCAGCGCGTGAGCCGTACGTACAGTGCATGAGCCGCACATTTTTTCCAGCATCTTCGGAGGACACCAGTGGGACGACTCTTCGGCACGGACGGCGTGCGCGGTGTCGCCAACGCGGACCTGACGGCCGAGTTGGCCCTCGGCCTGTCCGTAGCGGCGGCCCATGTACTCGCCGAGGCGGGCACGTTCGCGGGCCACCGGCCGGTCGCCGTGGTCGGACGGGACCCGCGCGCGTCCGGGGAGTTCCTGGAGGCCGCCGTGGTCGCGGGCCTCGCCAGCGCGGGCGTCGACGTCCTGCTGGTCGGCGTGCTGCCCACCCCGGCGGTCGCCTTCCTCACCGCCGAACTGGGCGCGGACCTCGGCGTGATGCTCTCCGCCAGCCACAACGCCATGCCGGACAACGGCGTCAAGTTCCTGGCCCGCGGCGGCCACAAGCTCGACGACGACCTGGAGGAGCGGATCGAGGCGGTGTACGAGGAGCACCGCACCGGCGCTCCCTGGGACCGCCCGACCGGCGGCGGTGTGGGACGGGTCCGCCCGTACGACGAGGGCTTCGAGCAGTACGTCGCCCACCTCGTCGGCGTACTCCCGAACCGCCTCGACGGTCTGAAGGTGGTGTTGGACGAGGCGCACGGCGCTGCCAGCCTGGTCTCGCCCGAGGTGTTCACCCGGGCGGGCGCCGAGATCGTCACCATCGGCGCGGAGCCGGACGGCCTCAACATCAACGACGGCTGCGGCTCCACCCACCTCGGCAAGCTCCAGGCCGCCGTCCTCGAACACGGCGCCGACCTCGGCATCGCCCACGACGGCGACGCCGACCGCTGCCTCGCCGTCGACCACACCGGCGAGGAGGTGGACGGTGACCAGATCATGGCTGTACTCGCGCTGGCGATGCGGGAGCGGGGCGTGCTGCGGGCCGACACCGTTGTCGCGACCGTGATGTCGAACCTGGGCTTCAAGCTGGCGATGGAGCGGGAAGGGCTGTCCCTGGTCCAGACGGCGGTCGGGGACCGGTACGTGCTGGAGGAGATGAAGGAGCACGGCTACGCGCTGGGCGGCGAGCAGTCCGGGCACGTCATCATCTCGGATCACGCGACCACGGGTGACGGGACGCTGACGGGGCTGCTGCTGGCGGCTCGGGTCGCGCAGACGGGTCGTACGCTGAAGGATCTCGCCTCGGTGATGGAGCGGTTGCCGCAGGTGCTGGTGAATGTGCCGGACGTGGATCGAACTCGGGTGGGGTCTTCTGCGGAGCTGGCGTCCGCAGTCGCTGACGCCGAGCGTGAACTCGGGGCCACCGGGCGGGTGTTGCTGCGGCCTTCCGGGACCGAGCCGTTGGTCCGCGTGATGGTCGAGGCGGCGGACATCGACCAGGCCCGGTCCGTGGCCGGGCGGTTGGCCGATGTCGTGAAGTCGGCGCTCGGGTAGGGCAGTTACGGGTTGGGGGTGGGGGGTTCTGTGCTTGGCGGGCTGCGGGCCCGTTGTGGCTTGTCGCGCAGTTCCCCGCGCCCCTATGGGGCGCGATTCTCCCTTCCCCTGTCACATAGTGGCCGTATGATCCACCGGTCTGATCATCGGATCGTGTGGATCATGGGGGAAACAGGGATGGGTACGGAGCAGCAGTCGAGCGGTGTTGCAAGACGGCGGGCGTTTCTGACGGGGGCCGTTGGTGCGGTCGGAGCGGGGATGGTCGTGGGGGCGGCTACGCCCGCTGCGGCGGGGGTCGCCTCGGACTGGTTCGATGTCAAGGAGTACGGGGCGGTCGGGGACGGGGCGACCGATGACACCGCTGCTGTTCAGGCCGCGATCGCGGGCGCGGGGGCGGCCGGGGGTGGCACCGTCTACTTCCCCGGGGGCAAGTACCTGGTCAAGCCCTCCGGCGACACCCCCGCCCTGACGGTCACCGGCAACAACGTCCGGCTCGTGGGTGCGAACAGCAAGGCCGCGATGCTCGTGAAGGGAGCCGACGGGCTCCTGCTGCGCATGTCGGGACCCGGCGCCGACAAGACCGGTGCGACGCACCGGCGTTACTGCTCCGTCGACAACCTCGGCTTCAACGGCAACGGGAAGACCGGGAAGCTGCTGGAGCTCTACTACGCCGACAACTGCTACTTTCGCGACGTCTTCATGACGAGCAACCAGGACATCTGCATCGACGGTGTGGAGTTCTGGGACTCGCGGTTCTACAACCTGGTGATCGAGTCCTCCACGGGGCCCGCGGGAAGCACCGCCCACCCCAACATATGGCTGCGCAACACCTCCACGGCCACCGCCGGAGCATGGGGACACAGCGCCGACAACATCAATCAGATCCACTTCACCGGCTGCCGCCTGGAGGCGTTCGGTACCGGCGCGCTGTGGATCACCCAGGGTCCGGCGGCCACCAACAACCCCAACGGCGTCTACCTGACGGACTGCAAGTTCGAGACCTCGCAGATGCAGGGCGGCCCCCACCTCAAGGTCGACGCCTCCTGCAAGAGCGTCCACGCCGGCAACATCTACGCCTTCGCGGGCGGCTTCGCCACCGGCTTCTCCACCCCGCAGAACATCATCTCCTGGGCCGGAAGCGCCAGTTCCCTGGAGAACGTCCTCATCGCCAACGGCAGCACGGCCACCATCAACTCGGGTGTGCTCGTCTACGCCGGCACCGGCACGACCGCCGTACTGCGTGACGTCGTCGGCCTGTACGGCACCAAGCCGACCGGCACGCACCTCTACTACGAGGCCAGCAGCACGGGCGACTTCCGGGTGGAGAACAGCTACGGCAGTACGGGCGGTCAGGCGAGCGGCACCATCCCGACCCGCAACCAGCCGGGCCCTCCGCTGCGCCTGGTCGCCGGCCCCGTCAGCGACGGCTCCTTCACCAGGGCGCCCCTCGACGGGACCATGGCGGTGGACACGGCCTCCGAGCGGCTCTACGTACGGGTGGGCGGCGCCTGGATGTGGACGCAGCTCAACGCGTAGCGGCCGTCTGGCGGCGCTGCCTGCTCCAGAACCACTTCTGGGCCAGGAGCGTGAGGGTGGCGGCCAGGGCGATGCCCACCAGGTTCAGCAGGAGTTGGGCCGTGGAGCCCCAGGCCTGGCTGTAGTCGTCGTAGGCGAAGGCCACGGCGGCGTTCGAGGCGGCCGGGACCGTGGTCACCGAGATGGCCACGCCGACCAGCAGGCCCGACTTCGCGGAGGTCAGGGAGAGCATGCCCGCGATGCCCGCGAGGACGGCGACGATGAACGAGAACGCGTCCGGCTGGTAGATGAAGTTCGTGTTGGGGCGTTCGGCGTCCAGCCGGACCCGGCTGAACAGGTCCACGGTGTCCATGAAGTAGGTGAAGCCGACCGTCACCGCCATCGCCACCGCGAAGCCCACGAGCAGGGCGATGAGCGAGCGTGCCGCCAGCCTCGGCTGACGTCGTACAAGTGCGGTGCTCAGACCGGCCAGGGGGCCGAACTCCGGGCCCACCGCCATCGCGCCCACGATCAGGATCGCGTTGTCGAGGACCACACCGCAGGCCGCGAGCATCGTGGCGAGCGTGATCAGGGCGACGTACGTGATCGAGAGCGTCGACTCCTCGTGCGTCGCGTCCGCGAGGTGCTCCCACAGGACCGCGTCCACACCCTCGCCGGGCGCCTCCTCCTCCGCCTTGTCGGCGCGCTTGGAGAGCGACAGGTCGATGTTCTCCACGGCGATCGAACCGGTCGCGTCGAGGTCCAACGCCCGCAGTCCGCCGATGAGTTCGTCGCCGGCCTCCCTGGCCACGTCACACATCACGACGTCCCCGGCGGGGTTGCGGGCGGCGCCGGGGAGGACGACCAGGTGCGTGGTGCCGACCGTCTTCTCGATCAGGCGGACCACGTCGTTGGTTCTGTCGGCGGGGGTGATGAGGCGTAGGTGGAGCATGGGGGCAGGGTAACCGGGCAGGGTGACCGGGCTGTGCTTGGCGAGGTTTGCGGCTACAGCTTGCGCAGGCTGAGGCGCTGCACCTTGTGGTCCGGGCCCTTGCGGATGATCAGGGTGGCGCGGCCCCGGGTGGGGGCCACGTTCTCCAGGAGGTTCACCTTGTTGATGGTGCGCCAGGTGGTGCGGGCGTACTCCAGGGCCTCCTCCTCCGATACCTGGGTGTACTTCCTGAAGTACGAGGACGGGTTCTGGAACGCCGTCTCGCGCAGGCGTCGGAAGCGGTTGAGGTACCAGCGCTCGATGTCCTCCGGGCGGGCATCGACGTACACGCTGAAGTCGAAGTAGTCGGCGAGGCCGACGCGGGTGCGGCCGTCGCTGCCGGGGAGGGCGGGCTGGAGGACGTTCAGGCCCTCGACGATCAGGATGTCGGGGCGGCGGACCGTGAGCTTCTCGCCGGGGACGATGTCGTAGATGAGGTGGGAGTAGACGGGGGCCGTGACCTCGTCCTTCCCGGCCTTGATGTCCGCCACGAAGCGGGTGAGGGCCCGGCGGTCGTACGACTCGGGGAAACCTTTCCGCGACATCAGGCCACGGGCCGTCAGCTCCTCCGTGGGGAGCAGGAAGCCGTCCGTGGTCACCAGTTCCACGCGCGGGTGTTCGGGCCAGCGGGAGAGCAGGGCCTGGAGGAGACGGGCGACGGTGGATTTCCCGACGGCCACGGACCCCGCGACCCCTATGACGAACGGGGTGCCGGTCTGGGTGCCCTGTTCGCCCAGGAAGGTGTTCAGGGCACCCCTTAGGCCGTCCGTGGCGCCGACGTAGAGATTGAGGAGGCGGGAGAGCGGGAGGTAGATGTCCCGCACCTCGTCGAGGTCGATGACATCGCCCAGACCACGCAGCTTCTCGACCTCCTCGGCGGTGAGGGGGAGCGGCGTCTTGTCGCGCAGCGCACTCCACTCGGCACGGGTGAGGTCGACGTAGGGAGTCGCCTCCGGCCGCTGCCGGTGGGCGCTCCGGGGCATCGAGGAGACCGGAGAGATCAGCGTATGTCTACGCATCCCGCCTCCGCCCCCGGCCACGGCCCCGACGTCAGTGCCACCGGCACCCGTCCCACCGGCGTCAGTGCCACCGGCACCCTCGGCGATCTCGCCCCCCGCCTGACCGAGCTGTCCCTGCGCGACGCGCACCGGCTCGGGCGCAGGCTCGAAGGTGCGCGCAAGATCCATAAGCCGGAAGCCCGTGCCGCCGTCCTCTCCGAGATCGAGGCCGAGGTCGCCAAGGGTGAGCTGCGGATGGCCGAGCGGCGCACACGTGTGCCCTCCGTCAGCTATCCCGAGCAACTCCCCGTCAGCCAGAAGAAGGACGTCATCGCGGACGCCATCCGCGATCACCAGGTCGTCATCGTGGCCGGTGAGACCGGGTCCGGCAAGACCACCCAGATCCCGAAGATCTGCGTCGAACTCGGGCGCGGCGTACGCGGCATGATCGGGCACACACAGCCCCGTCGTATCGCCGCCCGTACCGTCGCCGAGCGGGTAGCCGACGAACTCGACACGCCCCTCGGTGAAGCCGTTGGCTGGAAAGTGCGGTTCACCGACCAGGTGAACCCGGACGCCACCTTCATCAAGCTGATGACCGACGGCATCCTGCTCGCCGAGATCCAGACCGACCGCGAGCTGCGCGCCTACGACACGATCATCATCGACGAGGCCCACGAGCGGTCCCTCAACATCGACTTCCTGCTCGGGTATCTCGCCCAGCTCCTCCCCAAGCGGCCGGATCTGAAGGTCGTCATCACCTCCGCGACCATCGACCCCGAGCGCTTCTCCCGGCACTTCGGCGACGCACCCATCGTGGAAGTCTCCGGGCGTACTTATCCCGTCGAGGTCCGCTATCGGCCCCTCCTCGAAGAGGACTCCGACGACTCCGACCGCGACCAGATCACCGCCATCTGCGACGCCGTCGAGGAACTCCAGGGCGAGGGCAAGGGGGACATCCTCGTCTTCCTCTCCGGCGAGCGCGAGATCCGTGACACCGCCGATGCGCTCGGCAAGAAGAACTACCGGTTCACCGAAGTCCTGCCCCTCTACGCCCGGCTCTCGCACGCCGAGCAGCACCGCGTCTTCCAGCAGCACACCGGGCGCAGGATCGTTCTGGCGACCAACGTCGCCGAGACCTCGCTCACTGTCCCCGGCATCAAGTACGTCATCGACCCGGGCTTCGCGCGCATCTCCCGCTACAGCCACCGCACCAAGGTCCAGCGCCTCCCCATCGAGGCGATCTCCCAGGCCAGCGCCAACCAGCGCAAGGGCCGCTGCGGGCGGACCAGCGACGGTATCTGCATCCGGCTGTACAGCGAGGACGACTTCGAGGCCCGCCCGGAGTTCACGGACGCCGAGATCCTCCGTACGAACCTCGCCTCCGTCATTCTCCAGATGACCGCGGCCGGTCTTGGCGAGATCGAGAAGTTCCCCTTCATCGACCCGCCGGACCACCGCAACATCCGCGACGGCGTCCAGCTCCTCCAGGAACTCAACGCCCTCGACCCGGCCCAGAAGGACCCCCGCAAGCGCCTCACCGACACCGGCCGCAAGCTCGCGCAGCTCCCCGTCGACCCCCGGCTGGCCCGGATGGTCCTGGAGGCCGACAAGAACGGCTGTGTCCGCGAGGTCATGGTGATCGCCGCCGCGCTCTCCATCCAGGACCCGCGCGAACGCCCCGCCGAGAAGCAGACGCAGGCCGACCAGCAGCACGCCCGCTTCCGCGACGAGACGTCCGACTTCCTCGCCTTCCTCAACCTCTGGCGGTACGTCCGTGAGCAGCAGGCGGAGCGCGGCTCGTCGTCGTTCCGGCGGATGTGCAAGCAGGAGTACCTGAACTTCCTGCGCATCCGTGAGTGGCAGGACATCTACAGCCAACTCCGTACCGTGGCCCGCCAGATGGGCATCCACCTCAACGAGGACGACGCCCCCGAGCAGAGCGTCCACGTCTCCCTCCTGGCCGGCCTCCTCTCCCACATCGGGATGAAGGACGTACCGACAAAGGGCGCGACGGCCGGAACCGGATCTTCCACCACCACCGGCGACAGCCCCCGCGCCGCCTCCGGCAAGAACGAGTACGTCGGGGCCCGCAACGCCAAGTTCGCGATCTTCCCCGGCTCCGCCCTGTTCAAGAAGCCCCCGCGCTTCGTGATGTCGGCGGAGCTTGTCGAGACCTCGCGGCTGTGGGCCCGCGTCAACGCCCGCATCGAACCCGAGTGGGTCGAGCCCCTCGCCGAGCACCTCCTCAAGCGCACGTACAGCGAGCCGCACTGGGAGAAGGACCAGGCGGCCGTGATGGCGTACGAGAAGGTCACGCTGTACGGCGTACCGATCGTCGCCCAGCGGAAGGTGAACTACGGGCGCATCGACGCGGAGGTGTCCCGGGAGCTGTTCATCCGGAACGCGCTGGTCGAGGGCGACTGGCGGACACACCACAAGTTCTTCGCCGACAACCGCCGACTCCTCACCGAGGTCGAGGAGTTGGAGCACCGGGCCCGGCGCCGGGACATCCTCGTGGACGACGAGACCCTCTTCGACTTCTACGACCAGCGGGTCCCCGAACACGTGGTCTCCGGGGCCCACTTCGACTCATGGTGGAAGCACAAGCAGCATGAGGAGCCCGAACTCCTCGACTTCGAGCGGGCGATGCTCATCAACGAGCGCGCCGGGGACGTCAGCAAGGACGACTATCCCGACGCCTGGCATCAGGGCGAGCTCAAGTTCCGGGTGACGTACCAGTTCGAGCCGGGTGCGGACGCCGACGGTGTGACCGTCCACGTCCCGCTCCAGGTGCTGAACCAGGTCACGGACGAAGGCTTCGACTGGCAGATCCCGGGCCTGCGGGAGGAGTTGGTGACGGAACTCATCCGCTCCCTCCCGAAGCCGATCCGCCGCCACTACGTCCCGGCGCCCAACTTCGCCAAGCGCTTCCTGGACACCGCGACCCCCCTCCAGGAGCCCCTGACCACCACCATGGCCCGCGAGTTGAGGCTCATGGTCGGAGTCCCCTTCTCCGCCGACGACTTCGACCAGGACCGGGTCCCCGACCATCTCCGCGTCACCTTCCGGATCGTCGACGAGCGGCGCCGCAAGCTCGCCGAGGACAAGGACCTTGAGGTACTGCGCCTCCAGCTCAAGCCGAAGGCCCGCCAGGCCATCTCCCAGGCCGCGGCGGCCACCGCCGAGCGCGCGGGCGGCGAGTCCCTGGAGCGGACGGGCCTGACGGACTGGTCCATCGGGACCCTCGCACCCCTCTTCGAGACGCGCAGAGCCGGCCAGCCCGTGAAGGCGTACCCGGCGCTGGTCGACAACGGCGACACCGTCTCCGTACGCCTCTTCGACACCGAGGCGGAGCAGCAGCAGGCGATGTGGAAGGGCAGCCGGCGGCTCATTCTGCGCAACATCCCGGTCAACCCTGCGAAGTTCGCTTCCGAGAAGTTGACCAATGCTCAGAAGCTCGCGCTGTCGGCCAATCCGCACGGTTCGATCCAGGCCCTCTTCGACGACTGCGCGATGGCCGCGGCCGACAAGCTGATCGCCGATTTCGGCGGCCCGGCATGGGACGAGGAGTCGCACCGGAAGCTGTACGACAAGGTCCGCGCGGAGATCGTCGACACGACCGTCCGCGCGGTCGGCCAGGTGCAGCAGGTGCTGGCCGCCTGGCAGGCCTGTGAGCGCCGCCTGAAGGGCGTACGGAGCGCTGTGCTCCTCCCGAACCTGACGGACGTACGCAAGCAGCTGGACGCCCTCGTACGGCCCGGCTTCGTGACGGCGGCCGGTCTGCGCCGGCTGCCCGACCTGATGCGCTACCTCGTCGCCGTGGACCGGCGCCTGCAGCAGATGCCCACCAACGTCCAGCGGGACACCACCCGCATGGAGAAGGTGCACGAGATGCAGGACGAGTACGCGTGGCTCCTTGAGCAGCTGCCGCAGGGCCGGCCGGTGCCCTCGGCGGTACTCGACATCCGCTGGATGATCGAGGAACTCCGCGTCAGCTACTTCGCCCACGCGCTGGGGACGGCGTACCCGGTGTCGGACAAGCGGATCGTGAAGGCGATCGACGCGCAGGCGCCGTAACGCCCCCGGCACGCTGGGTGAGTTCGCCCCTGGGCTGCCCCTCCTGTACAGTCTCTTTTCGCAGCACAGCGCAACATCAAGTGCCGCGAAACCTGGTCCTGTGGAGCAGTTTGGAGTGCTCGCCACCCTGTCAAGGTGGAGGCCGCGGGTTCAAATCCCGTCAGGACCGCATCACTGAAGAGAGCCTGGGTCATCGACCCGGGCTCTTTTTCGTGCGCCTCGATGCCCCGCCAGGCCGACGCCGTCTTCTTGACGACACCGCCCTCCCCCGGTACCCAGAGAGCAGGGCCTCGTTGCTCTGTCCCCCTTCTGGAGGTGGCGTATGGCGGCGTCCACGCGGCGGCATGAGACGCGTGCTCTGCTTCGGGCACATCTGTCGGCCGCCAGCGGGTACCGCCATCTCACGCGGCGCTGTCCGATCTGCCACCGACTGCAGCGGCTCGCCATGGAGCACTCGGACACGGAGGCCGAGGCGGACGAGGCACCCCGTGCCAACACCGCGCCCCAATAGCACTGCTGCCACTCCGTCAACAAGGTGTGCGGTGTGTGACGGGTGTCACCGCATGAGTTTTCAAAATGTGGGTTCTTACCCACCTCCTACAACTGGTCAATTTAATATGTGCAATTGCACCGGCTTCCTCAGGCTCCAACAAGCCCGCTCACAGCACCACATGCCACCCCGTGCCACCCCGCACGACGGGCACAAAAAAGATCGCGCTGGACCCGGCGGAGTCCAGCGCGATCTCTACGACGCACGCTTGAAGCTGTGGAACTGATGGAACTGCCTTGAGCGTCAGGCCTGTTGGGGCAGACCCACGTCGTTGAAGCCCTTGGTTCTGGTGTTGCTGGCGTTGCTGGTACTGCTGGTGTTGCCGCCGGACGGCTCGGCCGATAGTTGGGGGACCTGCCGATTCGTCCGACTATTCAGTTGGTCAGGCCTCGCTGCGCTGCTGCGGAATGCCCGCAAGCAGAGCGCGAACCTCGGCCTCGCGGTAACGGCGATGTCCGCCGAGCGTGCGGATGGATGTGAGCTTGCCGGCCTTCGCCCACCGCGTGACCGTCTTGGGGTCGACGCGGAACATGGTGGCGACCTCAGCCGGGGTCAGCAGCGGCTCGGCATCAGGGGTGCGAGCGGTCATGAGCGGCCTCCTCGGGAGAACCGAACCTTCTCGGTTCATTCCTCTAAATTCTGCACCTTGACCCGCGTTGCCCGAAATGGCGGACGCGGGTCGAGTCGGTTATAGGACGAACGGCTTGTCCTCGGCACTACAACTACACCATCTGTCCAACCGCGTAGGCCAAACCGATGGAATTGCCCTCCCAGGTGTCCATCGGCGACGGAAGCCAATGGACCATGCCATAGCGGACAGTCACGCCACTGTGACGATCAGTCACACTGGCGATCAGGAGTCACGAGACCCCCCATAGCGTGCAATGCAGAGATTCCACCCATAGATGGGCAGATAGAGCCTCCCCCGGACTCCTTGTCCTATTTTGGCACGAGGAGGGGCAAGGGACGCAAGCCACCTGTACGTGCGGTCCGTCACGCTTGACACAAACGCCCGGATCGGGACCTACGTCCCACGGCAGCCCCAAGAGCGTCCCACAAAAATGGAACTCACGTTCCAGGGAGTGCTTCTTTGACGGACCGTCAGTTCGGAAGGGGCCCGGCGATCAGTTCGCCGACCGCCGGTCCCGCACCGCCCGCCACCGGTCCACGAGCCGCCCGTACGCCTCCCCGGCCGCCTCGCCGTCCCCGTCGCGCAGCGCCTCGATCCCCTCGGCCACGTCCGCCGCCGAGTGGTCGCCGGCCAGCTCACCGGCAGGCAGCACATGCACGAGGCCGCCGTAGTCCAGCTCGACCAGCGAGCGCGGATGGAACTCCTCCAGCCAGCGCCCGACGTCCAGCAGCCCGTCGATCAGCGGCCCCTCGTCGAGGGTGTCCCGCAGGGTCCGCAGCCCCCGCGCCACGCGCCGCCGCGCCTGGACCATCGGCGTCCGGTAGCGCAGCACGGGCGGCGCCGCGCCCTCGTCGGCCCCCGAACCCTTGTCGTACTCGCGCTCCTCGTCGGAGACCAGCACGAACCAGTTCAGCGGCACTTCCCAGGTCGCCGTGCGGATCCATGGGCGGGCGTCCGGGTTGCGGCTCAGCCAGCGCTCGTAGTCCTGGGTGGCCTGATGGCGTACGAGAGGCGGCAGAACGGCGTCCAGGACCGGCGGGGGCAGTTCCCCGGCCAGTTCGCCCAGCGCCTGCCAGCCGCGCAGCCTGGTGCGCCAGGGGCAGACGCACACCACCCCGTCGACCTCGGTCACGAACGCGTCGGCGCTCTCCTGCACCGGCACCGCGACCGGCGGCGTGGGCAGCAGGTCGGCCAGGGAACGGCGCAGTTCGTCCTGGTACGAGGGCCGGTCGGGCCGCCGGGCGTAGCGCGCCCAGTGGCCGCGCTCCGGCTCCGGGAAGGCCGCCAGCGGCTCGTAGACGCGCAAGTAGGACGCGTACGGAACGATCACCGAGGACACCTTGGGCACGCCTGCTCCCTCCCCCCTGGACGACCAGGAAAACCCTCGAGAACAGCACACAGCAGCACGGGAAAATTATGCAAACCGTCGTACGGTCCCATGTCACCCGTGGGTGATCCTTGGCACTGCGGGAACGGTTGGCGTACGGAGGCCGGGGAGGGGCTTTACTCTCATGCCCACGGAAGCCCGCCACCCGTACGGGCTCCAGCCCCGACCGCCGCTACTTACCCTGGAGTCACCACAGTGACCGACGTAACCGGCGCGCCTGCTGATGTACTGCACACCCTGTTCCACTCGGACCAGGGGGGTCATGAGCAAGTCGTGCTCTGCCAGGACCGGCCCTCCGGCCTCAAGGCCGTCATCGCCATCCACTCCACCGCCCTGGGCCCCGCGCTCGGCGGTACCCGCTTCTACCCCTACGCGAGCGAGGCGGAGGCCGTCGCCGACGCGCTGAACCTCGCGCGCGGGATGTCGTACAAGAACGCCATGGCAGGTCTCGACCACGGCGGCGGCAAGGCCGTCATCATCGGCGACCCCGACGTCATCAAGAGCGAGGAACTGCTCCTCGCCTACGGCCGGTTCGTGGCCTCGCTCGGCGGGCGGTACGTCACCGCGTGCGACGTCGGTACGTATGTGGCCGACATGGACGTGGTCGCGCGCGAGTGCCGCTGGACGACCGGCCGGTCCCCGGAGAACGGCGGCGCCGGCGACTCGTCCGTGCTGACCGCCTTCGGCGTCTATCAGGGCATGCGGGCGAGCGCCCAGCACCTCTGGGGCGATCCGTCGCTGCGCGGGCGCCGGGTCGGTATCGCGGGCGTCGGCAAGGTCGGGCACCACCTGGTGCGGCATCTGCGCGAGGAAGGCGCCGAGGTCGTGATCACGGACGTACGGGAGGACACCGTACGGCGGATTCTGGCCATCCACCCGGACGGCGGGGTCACGGCCGTCGCCGACACCGCCGCGCTGATCCGGACCGAGGGGCTGGACATCTACGCGCCCTGTGCGCTGGGTGGGGCGTTGAGCGACGAGACCGTGCCCGTGCTCACCGCGAAGATCGTGTGCGGGGCCGCCAACAACCAGCTCTCGCACCCGGGCGTCGAGAAGGACCTCGCGGACCGCGGGATCCTCTACGCGCCGGACTACGTCGTGAACGCCGGTGGCGTGATCCAGGTGGCCGACGAACTGCACGGGTTCGACTTCGAACGGTGCAGGGCGAAGGCGGCGAAGATCTTCGACACCACGCTGGCCATATTCGCACGTGCGAAGGCGGACGGGATTCCGCCGGCCGCGGCGGCCGACCGGATCGCCGAGCAGCGGATGGCGGAGGCCCGGCGGAACCGGTAGGTCCACGGAGCGCGGAGGTACCTGTCGGCGGGGTGTTGGAGAGAACTCTCACTCCCGTCGGCGGGTCGGCCGCGAAGAAGTGGTTAAAATCGCGGTTGACCAGCGGGGACAGGGCACCTCGCGGGTTCTGGGCATCGGCACGTGCTGCGGGCGACGTACCGTATGGGCGTGGGCTCAGGTACCGTGGAAGCCCTACGGACCGGTCTCTCTGCGGAGAGCCCGTTCCAGATCATGAACGCGTGTCAAGACTCTGGGGCCACCGAGCCCCGTATCCGAGGGGGTCGAGCCATGGGGCGCGGCCGGGCAAAGGCCAAGCAGACGAAGGTCGCCCGCCAGCTGAAGTACAGCAGCGGCGGGACTGACCTCTCGCGTCTGGCCAATGAGCTGGGCGCTTCGACTTCGAGCCAGCCGCCGAATGGCGAGCCGTTCGAGGACGACGACGAGGAAGAAGACGACCCGTACGCTCAGTACGCGGATCTGTACAACGACGACGATGAGGATGAGGACGATCAATCCTCAGGCCCATCGTCGCAACAACGTCGCGGTGCTTGACGTTTTACGTCTGCCTGCGGCGCGCTGAAACATGTCGACACAGATCCTGTACCTGTAGGCATCAGCTGCACCTCTCCCGGTCCGGGGCGTTTAGCCGGACCGGGTTTCGTGCGTTTTCGTTCCACTTGGGCTGGGCCGGGCGCCTATTGGGTCGGGGGCTGGTGTCGATCGGGCGGGTGCGTTGTGGTTGTTCGCGCCGTTCCCCGCGCCCCTACGGCGGCGGCTGCGCCGCCTGCCGTCCCCGGATCAGTTACTGGCGTAGTCGGCTACCAGCTCTGCGCCTGTCTTGTGGTTGCCTCGGTCTGTGATTTCGCCTGCTACCCAGGCCTCTACGCCTCGGTCTGCCAGGGTGGTCAGGGCTGCGTCTGTTGAGTCCTCGGGGACGATGGCGATCATGCCTACGCCCATGTTCAGGGTCTTTTCCAGCTCCAGGCGTTCCACCGCGCCCGTCTTGCCGACCAGGTCGAAGATCGGGGCCGGGGTCCAGGTGGAGCGGTCGACGATCGCGTGGAGGGTGTCCGGAATCACACGGGCCAGGTTGGCGGCCAGGCCGCCGCCGGTGATGTGCGAGTAGGCGTGCACGTCGGTGGTCCGGGTGAGGGCCAGGCAGTCCAGGGAGTAGATCTTGGTGGGGACCAGGAGTTCCTCGCCGAGGGTGTGCCCGAAGTCGTCGATGTGCGCGTCCAGGGACAGACCTGCCTGGTTCAGGAGGACATGCCGGACGAGGGAGTACCCGTTCGAGTGAAGCCCGGAGGCCGCCATGGCGATCACCGCGTCACCCGTACGGATACGATCCGCGCCCAGCAGGCGGTCGGCCTCCACGACGCCCGTACCGGCGCCGGCGACGTCGAAGTCGTCCGGACCGAGGAGACCCGGGTGTTCGGCCGTCTCGCCGCCGACCAGAGCGCATCCGGCCAGTACGCAGCCCTCGGCGATGCCCTTGACGATCGCGGCGACGCGCTCGGGGTGCACCTTGCCGACGCAGATGTAGTCGGTCATGAACAGCGGTTCGGCGCCGCACACCACGATGTCGTCCATCACCATGGCGACCAGGTCGTGGCCGATGGTGTCGTACACGCCGAGCCGGCGGGCGATGTCGACCTTCGTGCCGACGCCGTCGGTCGCGGAGGCGAGCAGCGGGCGCTCGTAGCGCTTGAGGGCGGAGGCGTCGAAGAGGCCGGCGAAGCCGCCGAGGCCGCCGAGGACCTCGGGGCGCTGCGTCTTCTTCACCCACTCCTTCATCAGCTCGACGGCGCGGTCGCCCGCCTCGATGTCGACGCCGGCGGCTGCGTAGCTCGCACCAGGGGTCCCAGGGGTCTCAGGCATGACTTGTGAGAACTTTCGTGTCGTACTGCTCGTAGTGCAGGTTTATGGCTGCTTACGGGCTTACGGGCGACGGATCGCGTCGGCCGCGGCCGTGGCGGCGGGCCCGGCGGCCAGCTCGGTCTCCAGGAGCTGCTTGCCGAGAAGTTCGGGGTCCGGGAGTTCCATCGGGTACTCGCCGTCGAAGCAGGCGCGGCACAGGTTCGGCTTGGCGATGGTGGTCGCCTCGATCATGCCGTCGAGGGAGATGTACGAGAGGGAGTCGGCGCCGAGCGAGGTGCCGATCTCGTCGATGGTCATGCCGTTGGCGATCAGCTCGGCGCGGGTGGCGAAGTCGATGCCGAAGAAACAGGGCCACTTGACCGGGGGCGAGGAGATCCGGATGTGGACCTCCGCCGCGCCCGCCTCGCGCAGCATCCGGACGAGCGCGCGCTGGGTGTTGCCGCGCACGATCGAGTCGTCGACGACGACCAGGCGCTTGCCCTTGATGACTTCCTTCAGCGGGTTCAGCTTCAGCCGGATACCGAGCTGGCGGATCGTCTGGGAGGGCTGGATGAACGTACGTCCGACATAGGCGTTCTTGACGAGGCCGGCGCCGAAGGGGATTCCGGAGGCCTCGGCGTAGCCGATCGCGGCCGGGGTGCCGGATTCCGGGGTCGCTATCACCAGGTCGGCCTCGACAGGGGCTTCTTTGGCGAGTTTCCGACCCATCTCCACGCGGGAGAGGTACACGTTCCGGCCGGCGATGTCGGTGTCCGGGCGGGCGAGGTAGACGTACTCGAAGACACAGCCCTTGGGCTTCGCTTCCGCGAAGCGGGAGGTTCGCAGGCCGTTCTCGTCGATGGCGACGAACTCGCCCGGCTCGATCTCGCGGACATAGGCGGCGCCGCAGATGTCGAGGGCGGCGGACTCGGAGGCGACGACCCAGCCGCGTTCAAGCCGGCCGAGGACCAGCGGGCGGATGCCCTGCGGGTCGCGGGCGGCGTACAGCGTGTTCTCGTCCATGAAGACGAGCGAGAAGGCGCCCTTGACCTGCGGGAGTATCCGCGCGGAGGCCTCTTCGATGGTCAGGGGCTTGCCGTCGTCGTCGTTCTGGGCGGCCAGGAGGGCCGTCAGCAGATCGGTGTCGTTGGTCGCCGCGACGCGCGGGGTGCGGCCGTCGTGCTGCTTGGGCAGGTCGGCGACCATCTCGGCGAGCTGCGCCGTGTTGACGAGGTTGCCGTTGTGGCCGAGGGCGATGGAGCCGTGACCGGTCGCGCGGAAAGTGGGCTGGGCGTTCTCCCAGGTGGAGGCGCCAGTGGTCGAGTAGCGGGCGTGACCGACCGCGATATGACCCTGGAGGGCGCCGAGTGAGGTTTCGTCGAAGACCTGGGAGACGAGGCCCATGTCCTTGAAGACAAGGATCTTGGAGCCGTTGCTGACCGCGATTCCCGCGGATTCCTGGCCTCGATGCTGTAGGGCGTAGAGCCCGAAGTAAGTGAGCTTGGCGACCTCTTCGCCGGGGGCCCAGACCCCGAAGACGCCGCAAGCGTCCTGGGGGCCCTTCTCGCCGGGGAGCAGATCATGACTGAGTCGACCGTCACCACGTGGCACGGCACCGAGTGTAGGCGAGATCGACCACTGGTCCGAATTAGGGAAGGGGGCCGGTGATCGGGGGCGGTGCGCGGCCTTCGGCTGCGGTAGGGGCTCAATCGGCTGCCGTCGCACTGACGGTGGCGCCGTCTTCGCTGGTCAGCGTCATGCTCCGGTGATCGATCTTGTATGTCGCCTTGCCGTCGAAGAGACCCAGCAGTGCGTTCTCGGCCTCCATGAGTGAGCCGTCGCACATCCTTCGGGTGGTCGACGGGCTGCCGAAAGTGATAGTGCCGTCGCTGACGGTCGCATCGGCAGAAACGTTGTTGCACCCGGCCTTGCCGCTGACGGTCCCCTTCTTCTGGTCGAGGACGAGGTAGGCGTCGGCGCCGGAGGGGAGGGGGGAGACGGCCTGGCTGTCACCGTTGCCGTCGCTGTCGCTGGTGGCACCGAGTGTCGTGATCGTCCACTTGGTGCCGTAGAGGGCGGCGGCCTTCTCCTCGGTGAGGTGGATGGTGTCGCCGGTCTTGGTGGTGAGGGTGAGCTGCTGGGCGTTCTTGGCGGTTTCGGTGGACTTGGCGGTGAGGGTGCCGTCCTTGAGCGCCTTGGTGAGGGTGTTCTCGAAGCCCATCGCGTCGCAGGCCATGTCGGTCGACAGGAACTGTGCGAAGGAGACTTCGGTGCCGTCGACGGTGGCTTGGGCCCCGAAGCCGTTGCAGCCGAGGTTGCCGCTGACCTTGCCGTTCTTGTCGATCTTCAACCAGGCACTGGCGGGGGCCGCGCTCTTCTCACCGTCGGCGGTGAGGTCGTCGACGGTCCAGTGGACGTCGGTGAGGGCTGCGGTTCCCGACCCCGCCCCTGTCCCGACGGTCTGGCTGCCGCCGCCGTCCTTCTCGCTGCCGCAGGCCGCGGCGAGGGGGATCACGGTCAGGGTCAGGAGGCTGAGGCTCACGCTCGTCAGTCGCTGCTTTTTCATGCCGGTGGGACGGAAGGGGCGGGTGGGCGGTTCCCGTCCGGCTGTCACTTGTGCGTTCGGCGCCTTGTCGTCGTACGGAGGCTGCCGTCAGGACATGAGGGGCAGCAGGTCTCCGAGGTCGGCGCGTTCGCCGCTCGCGCTGACCTGGGCCTTGTCGAGGGCGTCGGTCCACGTGACCCGGCCGGTGGCCAGGCGGATCCAGGTCAGCGGGTCGGTCTCGACGACGTTGGGCGGGGTGCCACGGGTGTGCCTCGGGCCCTCGACGCACTGCACCACGGCGTACGGCGGAATGCGGACCTCCGTCGAACCGCCGGGCGCCTTGGCGGCGAGGGTGTCCGCGAGGAGGCGGGTACAGGTGGCGAGGGCCTGACGGTCGTACGGGATGTCGAGGCCCGGGACGGCGTCGTTCAGGTCGTCGGTGTGGACGACCAGTTCGACGGTGCGGGTGACCAGGTAGTCGGCGAGGGTGATGGCGCCGGTGCGGGTGGCGAGCCGGCGAGTGCCGGGGGCCGTGGCCAGGCGTTGGGTGAGTCGCTGTTCGGTGAGGGCGTAGAGGGCGTTCAGGGAATCGAGGTCCGGGTGGGCGGCGGCCAGCTCGCGGGTGCCCCCAGCGATGTCGGCGGCGCGGGCGGCAGTAGCGAACGGCCAGTCGAGCAGGGCGAGTTCGGCCTTCGCCGGCTCGTCCCGGTCAAGGTTGCGGCTGACGGTCTCCACGGCCATGGTGACGTGCGCGGCCAGGTCGCGGACCGTCCAGCCCCCGAGGCGGGTGGGGAGGGCGAGTTGCTCGGGGGTGAGGGTGCGGACGGCGGTGCGGATGTTGCGGTACTGGGTGAGGACCGCGGTGCGGGTCTTGGCGGGGTCGTAGGTGCGAGGGCGCTTCCTGGCCGGTGGCATGGCGGGGAGGGTAGTCGGCGGGGTCGGGCTTCGGGAATTCGGGTTCTTTCGATCAGGTCAATCAGGTAGAAGTCATCGGACACCGCTCATGTACATCTGTTACATTCATGACATGAATAACCCGGTGATCGAATCCATGGCCGAGGTCCGCAGCCACCTCGCCGACGTCATCGATCGCGCTCGCCGCGATGAGACGCCGACGGTCATCACGCGGCGCGGCAAGCAGGAAGCCGTCGTGATCGACATCCAGGAGTACCAGCGGCTGCGTCAGATCGCCGAGAACGCCGAAGAGACGTGGCTGAACCGGCTGGCTGACGAAGCGGAGTCCGAAGGCACGGAAGGCTCGGTCTCACTCGAAGAGATGGCCGCCCTGCTCCGCGCCCAGGACTGACCCATGGGATACGCCACGCGCTTCACGCCGCACGCCCAGCGGGACATGCTGAAAATCCCGCGCCCTGACGCCCTGCGCATCCTGCATCGCCTCGCCGAACTCCAGAAGGCGATGGACTCGGGGGACACGAGCGCGTTCGACGTCAAGGCGCTCCAAGGGCACGACGCCCGCTGGCGACTCAGAGTCGGTGACTACCGTGTTGTCGGCAGGTTCCGTAGCGCTCCTCTCTGCCTACGGGTGGCGCTCCTGACGGACGTGGGACACGAACGCCGTGAAGGCCGACGGGGGGAGGGCGAGGGTGGGGCCCTCGGGGAACTTGGAGTCGCGGAGGGCGACATGAGCTGAGGCGAGGGGGGCTATCTCGACGCAGCTGCCGCCCGCGTCGCTGCTGTACGAGGACTTGAACCAGGCGGGGTCCTGGATTCTCACGGTCGCTCTACTTTCGCAAGTTCGACGAACGTCGCGAAGGAACTCGCCAGCAGCAACAGGGCCGGACCCTGAGGACACTTGGAGTCACGGATGGCGACATGAGTCGGGATGACGTTGGCGACCTCAACGCAGGTTCCGCCCTGGTCGTCGCTGTACGAGGACTTGAACCACGCGTGCTCTGCGGCCAGTTCGAGGGCGTTGGGGTGGGTGCTCATGGATGCTTCAACTCTCGTGCTAGTCGTTCCAGGAATCGCGGTGTCTCCCGAGGCCCCGGAGCCCCGGCCCGCATGGCGTCGAATCGGCGCGCGTGCCGCCAGATCTCCGTGTCCTTGTCTGTAACGCTCACTCCGTCGTGCGCGTCCACGCTGACCAGAGTGGGCAGCGGTGACTCGAACTCCATCAGCGTGAAGTTCTCCGTGGCGCGGTATACGGGCTCGGCGAACGGGAGGATCTGCATAGTCACGTGCTCCAGCTTCGTCAGCTCGATCAGGTGCTCGTACTGCTCGCGCATCACCTCCGGGCCTCCGTAGACGCGACGGACGGCAGCCTCATCGAGGATCGCGTGGACCTCAACCGGGTTTTCGCTGCGCGTGATGGCCTCCTTGCGCCGCACACGGATCTCGACGTTCCGCTCGACGAACTCGGTGTTCCGCTCGTCCACGGGCTTGGCGGTCTCGAACATGGCCCGCGCGTAGCCAGCGGTCTGGAACAGACCGAACATCACGCTCGGCTGGTAGATCCGCAGGATCTTGGCATCGCCTTCCAACCCCACGCTCATGCTGAACCCCGACGGCATGAAGCTGCGGTACGGCGACCACCAGCCCCGGTTCAGCGAGTTCTTGTGGATGTCCAGCAGGAAGTCCACGTCGTCCGGGTCCGTCACGCCGTACCGGTCCAGGAGTTCCCTCAGCTCCTGCACCTTGGGAAGGCTGGTCAGCCCCTTCTCCACGCGGTGCAAGGTCGACTCCGAGACGCTCGTCCCCTTGACCGCCTGGATCCTCGTCAACCCCCGCCCCGTGCCGTCCTCCCGCTCCACCTGCTCGCGCAACCGCCGCAACTCCTGGCCGAGTTGCATTCGCCGAATCGTCGGCCCCGTCTTCGCTGCCACCGTGTCCGTTCCTTTCGCGGCCAAGCAGGTCAACCGTACGTCGATGCCTGCCAGTTGGCTGCCCGTGCCGGGCAAATCACTGTCCGTGCCCAGAGTGTGACAGCATCAGCCCACCTCCCGCAGGCACTTCCCGACTTTCAGGCATATACCACTTCGCGTGGGATTCCCTCGTTCGATTGTGTAGCCGTTGGATCGACGGAACCGTTGTCCCCATGACCACCACCCCTGAGCCCCGCCGCCGAAACCGCGCCCTCACCGACGTCCCCTTCATCCTGGGCGACCGGGTCCAAGGCACCGCCTTCGTCCCGCCCTTCCTCCGTGAGCGCGAGGTGCCCGAGCCCGTCGAGGGCGTCGTCGTGCAGGTCGGGTCCGGTTACCCGGAGGCCGGTGGCGAGGACGACCTCCTCTGGGTACGGCTCGCCGACTCCACCGAGCGCCAGTGCCGCGTGAGCGATGTCTCCGCCGACGTCGAGAACGAGCCACTCTGTGACGTCTGCAAGGTCGGCCGCGCCCCGTTCCTGCGCTATGGCACCCTCGAAAACACCGGCCGTATGTGCTCCGCGTGCCTCCGCAGGGCCCACATCTGTGCCCTCTGCCAACAGCCCGGCAACGCCCCGCTGGTCGCCCTGGGCACGGCCGACCAGGGCACCGGGCCTGGTCGGACCACGTACGCGTGCGCGGCCTGCGCCGCGTCAACCAGCCATTCTTCGCCGGTCCTCGACGGCAATCGCGTTGCTGGCGGCGGCGTAGATCCGAAACCATGAGGCATGCGATCGGATGGCTGGTACCTCACCGAAGACGTCCATGAATTCTTCGACCGGGCCGGGGATTTCCTGCGCTCACGGCCCGCTCTGCACACCACCGCGCTGACGACCATCGAGCAGGTGCGCACAGGCGGGCCGGGCGCGAGCACCGCCCAGGACCCCGTCTTCGGCCGGCTGGAGCAGGACGGCGAGGTCACCGCCGCCTTCCTCCGGCTCACCCCGCAGAAGCGCCTGAGCGTCACCTCCCTCACCCCCGAGCAGGCCGACGGTCTCGCCGCCCATCTGGTCGCCCTCGGTCACCGGCCCCCGGGCGTCGGCGGGGACATCGACACCGCCACCGTTTTCGCCGAGGCCTGGCAGCGGCACACGGGAGTGACGCCGACATTCAGTACCCGGATCCACCTGTACCGCCTCGGCACCCTCATCCCGCCGGAGCCGGTGCCGACGGGTCGAGGCCGACTCGTGGGCGAGGCGGACCATGAGCACCTGATGCAGTGGTGCCGTGAGGCCGCGGAGTTCTTCGGGGAGGACGTCACCATCAACGCCGACACCTGGTCCGGCACCCGCTTCGGAGAGAAGACCTACACCTACTGGGAGACCCCGGACGGCACACCCGTCTCCATGGCGGGCGTGAACCCCCTGGTGGGCGGCCAGGTCCGGGTGGACCCCGTCTACACCCCGGCCCACCTGCGCGGTCGCGGTTACGCGGCTGCCGTGACGGTCGAGGTGACCCGGGCGGCGCTGGAGGCGGGCGCCACGGACGTCGTGCTGTACACGGACCCGAACAACCCCACGAGCAACGCCCTGTACAAGCGAATCGGCTACCGGCTGCTCACGGACTGGGGCGCGTACGACTTCGCGTATGCCGATGCCGAACCGAAGTAGGTGCAGGATCACGGCAATGGCCGGGCGCACGTCCCAGATGTCGGTGGAGGAGTTCGAGACGATCGCCTCCGCCGGTGGAGGCGGACCGGGAAGGCAGAGCGAAGCCGGACGCTGTGCTCGCACCCGAGGCCCACTTCGCGGGGCACGGTGAATGGGCCGACCCGGACGGGGCTCTCATGGTCGTCGAGGTCACCTCGTACGACTCGGACACCGACCGACGGGACCGCCACGAGAAGCCGGCCGCGTACGGCCAGTCCGGCATCCCGCTGTACCTCCTGATCGACCGGGACTCCTGCACCGTCACCGTGCACAGCTCCCCGGACCGGCAGGTCGGCGGCTACCGCGACATTCGCACGGCGAAGTTCGGCGAGAAGGTGGCCCTTCCCGACCCGATCGGCATCGAGCTGGACACGGAGATCCTCAAGGACTACGTGCGGTGAGCCGTACGCGTGCACAGCCTGCGTCACGCCAACTGTCCGCTCATCACCGGGACTTCATGACGTGCCCCAGCGCGACCAGGCCGACGCCAACGGCGAGCAGTGACGGTGACCCGGTGTACCCGCTGACGACCATCAGAACGGCGCCTGCTCCCCAGAGTCTGGGCTGCCTCACTCGCCGCGACAGCCACTCGCCCGGCATTCGGCCGAGGAGCAGGGCGTGCACCCCGACGACGACCCAGGCAAGGGCGAGCGCGAGCAGCAGCAAGGCCAGCACGCCGAACGAGAACATCCCGTAACCCATACGCCCCCTGATCAGCAATCGAGAAGGTCCCGCCCAAACCCGGGCGGGACCTCGACCTCGTACAACCAAAGGCGACTACGCCAGCAGCGCCGGAATCGTCCCCTCGTGCGCCTCGCGCAGTTCCGCCAGGGTGAGCGTGAACTCGCCCTGCAGCTCGATGGAGTCGCCGTCGACGACACCGATCCGCGTCACCGGCAGCCCCCGCGCCCCGCACATGTCGTTGAAGCGGAGTTCCTCCGAGCGCGGGACGGCCGCCACCGCACGCCCCGCCGACTCCGAGAAGAGGAGGGTGAAGGCGTCGAGCCCGTCCGGTACGACCAGACGCGCGCCCTTCTCGCCCAGCAGCGCCGACTCGACGACCGCCTGGATCAGACCGCCGTCCGACAGGTCGTGCGCGGAGTCGATCATGCCGTCACGGGAGGCGGAGATCAGGATCTCGGCCAGGAGCCGCTCCCGCTCCAGGTCGACCTTGGGCGGCAGGCCGCCCAGGTGGTCGTGCACGACCTGCGACCACGCCGAGCCGCCGAACTCCTCGCGCGTGTCCCCGAGGAGGTACAGCAGTTGCCCCTCCTCCTGGAACGCCACCGGAGTGCGTCGCGCCACGTCGTCGATGACGCCCAGGACCGCCACGACGGGCGTGGGGTGGATGGCGACATCGCCGGTCTGGTTGTAGAGGGAGACGTTGCCGCCGGTCACCGGGGTGCCCAACTGCTGGCAGGCGTCCGCGAGTCCACGTACCGCCTCCGCGAACTGCCACATCACCGCCGGGTCTTCGGGCGAACCGAAGTTCAGGCAGTCCGACACCGCGAGGGGCTTCGCACCCGTCGTCGCCACGTTCCGGTACGCCTCCGACAGCGCCAACTGAGCGCCCGCGTACGGGTCCAGCTTGGCGTAGCGGCCGTTGCCGTCCGTCGCGATGGCGACTCCGAGGCCGGTCGTCTCGTCGACGCGGATCATCCCGGAGTCCTCGGGCTGGGCCAACACCGTGTTGCCCTGCACGAAGTGGTCGTACTGGGAGGTGATCCAGGACTTGGACGCCTGGTTCGGGGACGACACCAGCTGGACTACCTGTGCCTTCAGCTCATCCGAACTCGCCGGGCGCGCAAGCTTGTTGGCGTCGTCCGCCTGGAGGGCGTCCTGCCAGTCCGGGCGGGCGTACGGGCGCTCGTAGACCGGGCCGTCGTGCGCGACCGTACGCGGGTCGACGTCGACGATCTTGCCGCCGTGCCAGAAGATCTCGAGGCGGTCGCCGTCGGTGACCTCACCGATCACCGTGGCGATGACATCCCACTTGTCGCAGATCTCCAGGAACCGGTCCACCTTCTCCGGCTCCACGACCGCGCACATGCGTTCCTGCGACTCGCTCATGAGGATTTCCTCGGGAGAGAGCGTGGAGTCGCGGAGCGGTACGTCGTCCAGGGTCACGCGCATGCCGCCGGAGCCGTTGGACGCCAGCTCGCTCGTGGCGCACGACAGGCCCGCCGCACCCAGGTCCTGGATACCGACGACCAGCTTCTCCTTGAAGGCTTCCAGAGTGCACTCGATGAGGAGCTTCTCCTGGAAGGGGTCGCCCACCTGAACGGCGGGGCGCTTGCTCGGCTTGGCGTCGTCGAACGTCTCGCTCGCCAGGATCGACGCGCCGCCGATGCCGTCACCGCCCGTACGAGCCCCGTACAGGATGACCTTGTTGCCCGCGCCGGACGCCTTCGCCAGGTGGATGTCCTCGTGCCGCATGACGCCGATCGCACCGGCGTTGACCAGCGGGTTCCCCTGGTAGCAGGCGTCGAAGACGACCTCGCCGCCGATGTTCGGGAGGCCGAGGCAGTTGCCGTAGCCGCCGATGCCCGCCACCACGCCCGGGAGGACGCGCTTGGTGTCGGGGTGGTCGGCCGCACCGAAGCGCAGCGGGTCCACGACCGCGACCGGCCGCGCGCCCATCGCGATGATGTCGCGCACGATGCCGCCGACGCCCGTGGCCGCGCCCTGGTAGGGCTCGACGTACGACGGGTGGTTGTGCGACTCGACCTTGAAGGTGACCGCGTAGCCCTGGCCGACGTCGACCACGCCCGCGTTCTCGCCGATGCCGACGAGGAGAGCGTCGGACTGCGGGGCCTTCTCGCCGAACTGGCGGAGGTGGACCTTCGAGGACTTGTAGGAGCAGTGCTCGGACCACATGACCGAGTACATGGCCAGCTCGGCGCCGGTCGGGCGGCGGCCGAGGATCTCGACGACCTTCTCGTACTCGTCCTTCTTCAGGCCGAGTTCGGCCCAGGGCAGCTCGACGTCGGGGGTCTCGGCCGCGTGCTCGACCGTGTCCAGAGGCGTCCGGCTCATACGTTGACCAGCTTCTTGAGGATCGAGGTGAAGAAGGGGAGGCCGTCGGTGCGGCCGGACCCGATGAGCGGCTCCACGGCGTGCTCCGGGTGCGGCATGAGGCCTACGACGTTTCCGGCGGCGTTCGTGATGCCGGCGATGTCGCGCAGCGAGCCGTTCGGGTTGAAGTCGAGGTACCGGAAGACGACCCGGCCCTCCGCCTCCAACTCGTCGAGCGTGTGCTCGTCGGCGACGTACCGGCCGTCCATGTTCTTCAGCGGGATGTGGATCTCCTGGTCGGCGTCGTAGTCGACGGTCCAGGCCGTGTCCGCGTTCTCCACCCGCAGCTTCTGGTCGCGGCAGATGAAGTGGAGGTGGTTGTTGCCGAGCATCGCGCCCGGGAGGAGATGCGCCTCGGTGAGGATCTGGAAGCCGTTGCAGATGCCGAGGACCGGCATGCCCGACTTCGCCTGCTCGATGACCGACTCCATCACCGGCGAGAAACGGGAGATGGCACCCGCGCGCAGATAGTCGCCGTACGAGAATCCGCCCGGCAGAACCACCGCGTCGACCTGCTTGAGGTCCTTGTCCTTGTGCCAGAGAGCTACCGGCTCGGCACCGGCGAGACGGATCGCGCGCTGAGTGTCCCGGTCGTCCAGGGAACCCGGAAAGGTGACGACTCCAATACGAGCAGTCACTTCTCTTCCCCCACCATCTCCTCCACCTTCACGGTGAAGTCCTCGATCACGGTGTTGGCGAGGAAGGATTCCGCAAGATCATGGATGCGGGCGAGCGCGGCGTCGTCCACCGGTCCGTCAACTTCCAGTTCGAATCGCTTTCCCTGACGTACGTCGGAGACACCGTCGAAACCGAGACGCGGCAGTGCACGCTGCACCGCCTGGCCCTGGGGGTCGAGGATCTCCGGCTTGAGCATGACGTCGACTACGACGCGTGCCACTGGCACTCCCGGTGTTGTGGTGCTGAGCAAGGTTCCTGGCGGGTTGGCGAGGTTCCTACAGATGGGTTCAGACTACCCGTACAAAATTTCTACGCGGGTAGATTCGTAGGAATCTACGGAAAACCGGGAGGACGGCATCACGATCCGGTATCGGAGCGGTGCCATGACGAAAAATTCTGGGAAAGATCCTGGTTCACAACCAGGATGTCTATTGCGGGGGAGACACGCGGACAGATTTAGTCGGGCTTCCCATTGCAATGCCGGGCACTGTACAAAGGAAAAGGCATTAGCCGATACTTTGCCCAATAACAGTCGGACAACCGAGATCTTTCGGCACCTCCCGACGTCTTCGCACGTCGCGGCAGAGGTGTCGCACGAAGGGACCGATATTCGTGGCTCAGCGTGTCGTGGTCACACTCTCTGACGACATCGACGGCTCGGAAGCGGCGGAAACGATCGCCTTCGGACTTGACGGCAAGTCGTACGAGATCGACCTGAATCAAACCAATGCCAAGAAACTGCGTAAGGCCCTGGAGCCGTACGTGGAGGCCGGCCGCAAGCGGTCGCGCTCCGGCAAGGCGTACAAGCAGACGGAGGTCGCCCCCGACCCGTCGGCGGTGCGGGCCTGGGCCCTCGCCAACAAGTTCGACGTGCCGGCCCGCGGGCGCATCCCCAAGAAGGTGTACGAGGCCTTCACCGCCGCGCAGTAGTACCCCCGCAGCACCCCGCAGTACCCCGCGCGGTGCCTCAGGAGCCCCTCGGCGCAACCGACTTGCGTTGCCCCCCTGCTGATCAGCTAGAGTCTGGAGCACGCCGAGGGGCAAGGCCGAAAGGCCCGGCTCACGGAGGCTTGCGGGTGTAGTTCAGTAGCAGAACATCCCCCTTCCAGGGGGAAGGCGCAGTGTGCAATTCCTGTCACCCGCTCTGCATCGTCGGCCTGACCACTCTTGTGGATCAGGTAGGCTGGTGCCCGCGCCAGTCGGTGAAAGCCGACTGGAGGCAATGCGGACGTAGCTCAGTTGGTAGAGCGCAACCTTGCCAAGGTTGAGGTCGCCAGTTCGAACCTGGTCGTCCGCTCAGCAGTCGAAGGCCCCGGT